>JBCDGT010000288.1:0-5283 GCA_038750915.1 Bacteroidota bacterium | reverse complement strand
CGCTGAAATGCTCGAAGCGGGTACCGATGCGACCAGCTATCAGCTGAGCCTAGTGCAGGTATCCGTGCCCCAGCATGCCCTAAGTTTTTCCACTAATTACAATGAATCCTTTTTAAAATCTCGAGTAGTCATGATGAATACCAAGAAATCCAGTGCCAGCTCTAGCTGGAAATACCTCCTTTTATTACCCGTGCTACTGCTGTCGGTATTGAGCCTAAATGCTACTCAAATTGAGGTGAATGATCACGACTTAACCCAAGAGCAGGGTGCAATAACTTCGGCAGAACCAGTAACAGCTGGCCCTAAAGGCATTCCCGCCGGAGCAGAAGATCTGCCTACTAATGAAAGGGGGGAAGTCTCCGAAGAAAACCCATGGAATAAAGTACACCGCGAAACCATTACACGGGAGTTTGCCGCTGGTAAGAATATGGCCTTAGATGTTCATAACATCACCGGAGCAATCAAAGTAGTAGGCTACGCCGGAGACAAGATCAAGGTCACGGTAGAAAAGGTGATTAAAGCCACCAGCGATAAGGACCTGCAGCTCGGTATCGAGGAAGTACAAATGGGGGCTATCGAGCAGCGGAACCATCTCTACCTCTACCACGAATCTCCCTACACTGATTTCAGTCCTGGCACTAAGCACTTTCAGGTAAGCGATTGTGGGGGAAATTGCTACAATTACCAGTTCTACCTGCACTACCAGGTGATGGTGCCTCACCACATGAACCTAATGCTTTCTACGATCAATGGTGGTGATATCCACGTGCAGCAAGTGGAGGGAGAAAAAATTGAGGCCCGTCACATCAGCGGCAGTGTGTACATGACGGAGGTGGCTGGGGTCCAGGAAGTGTACACGATTAGTGGACACATCGAAGTGAGCTTTACTAAAAACCCAACCACGGTCACCTCCTTTGTTTCCACTAGTGGCCACGTTAGCCTCGACCTCCAGGAGGGCTTTGGTGGAGAAATTTCCTTCAGCTCCATTAGCGGGAAATTGCATTCCTCCTTTCCCGTCAATGGCAAACGCTTACACGAAGGACTCGGTAATGAACATTCTCCCGTAAAGGTTGGGAACGGAGGTGCCCGCATGGAAATCCGCTCCGTAAGTGGGAACCTATTTTTGGAATAGGGGGAGAGGAGAAGCCAGCGTTTTAGGATAGCTCCTTTTTGCGCAACCGCAGGTGCAGGGTTTGGTACTTTGGCCTTTTGATCCGTTGGTATTTTGGTTTGTTGAGCTGAATCAGCGGGCGTAGTTGTTGAGGGTACTCGGCATGGGATTAGGATTGGTTTTATTGCATCTAGGAGCGTTTCTGGCAACAGCTGTTGGAAACATTCCTCCTAGACAGCCCTCCTAGTACCCCGAGCGAACCCCCAAAGAACTAAAAGAACAAAGCACCAAAACACAAACCCTGCACCTGCGGAAGCGCCTCAATCAATTCCCCAAACAACAACGGGCTTCGCCCCACTAAAAACAAGAAAAATGAGACTGTTGATTCTGCTGACCTTGGTCGGCCTACCATTCCTTTGCCTTTGCCAAACCGCCAGCTTAGAGGGGCGGCTGTTGGAGGCTCCAGAAGCGCCTGCTGTTTTCGCTACGGTGGCACTTTACCAAAGCTCGGATAGTAGCCTAGTGAAGGTTATTAGTAGCGATGAAGTGGGGCGTTTCCGGTTTTCAGAACTTGCCCCTAAAAACTACTACCTGACGGCCACTTACGTCGGCTTTGATAACCTGCAAACAGAGACAATAAGCCTTGCGGAAGGAGAAGCTAAGCAACTTGGAGCATTCGAGTTTTCGAGTAGCGCAGTAGCGCTAACCGAGGTTTCGGTAACGGCCACCCGCTCTTTACTGGAAGTGAAAGCAGATCGGACCGTTTTTAACGTTGCGGGGACCGTCAACAGTGCTGGAGCCAACGCCATTGCCTTATTGCGTAAAGCACCCGGAGTCGTGGTTGGTAATAATGATAATATTTCCGTTTTAGGACGTTCTAATGTGCTACTGTACGTCGATGGGAAACGCCTCCCGCTCAGCGGCCAAGAACTGAGCGACTATCTGCGGAATTTGCCGGCCGAGCAGATCGATCGCATCGAAATCATAACCAGTCCTGGCGCTAAATATGAAGCGGAAGGAAATGGCGGAATTATCGATATTCGGCTTAAGCGAGAAGAAAGTTTAGGGTCTAACGGTAGCCTAGCAGCTTCCTACGGACAGGGCAGGTACGCACGCTCAAATGTGACCACTACGGCGAATTACCGAAGTAAGCAGGTGAGTATTTATGGTAACCTCGGCCGTTCTCAGGGAGCTCAGTACAACACTGCTTTATTTCGAAACGTCCTGAATGGCTTTGCGCTGGAAGAGTTAGAAGATGGCGTTAATCGCTGGGCGGGTTTTTATGGCCGCCTTGGTGTAGACCTCTTTCTTGGCAAACGACATACGCTAGGCCTCCTGTTTAGCGGTAGTGATTTTGACCAGCCACAAAACAGTGTTAACCGTAATTTGATCGCAGGAGCCAACACGACAAGTATCATTGACAGTGTCCTTGTTTCTACTAATAAAGTAGCGAGCTTCAGTCGGCGGCAACAAGTAAACCTGAACTATCGGTTTGAAGGAGTTGCAGGTCAAGTATTGAATTTCGATGTGGACTACGCCGCCTTCAGTAGGGATAATCTTCGGCAGCAGGCCAATCAATATTATGATCCTACGGAGACGGAAAAATTCTCTGCGAGCGACTTTCATTTCCAGGGGCCAACGACGGTAGGAGTAAGTGGTTTGAAGCTTGATTTTGAGCAGCCATTACCTTTTGGCCGGCTTAGCGTGGGTGGCAAATTGAGCCAAATTGCGTCGGATAACGCTTTCCTGGTGTACAACGGAGAGCGCATGGAGGAATTCTTGGATGTCCAGCGGTCCAGTACCTTTTCTTACTTGGAATCTATTCAGGCAGCTTATTTGAGTTTGAATGGTACGCTAGCGAAAAAACTGGAATACTCCATTGGCCTTCGGAAGGAGTGGACCCGGATAGACGGAGAGGTTGGGGTATTTGATTCTAGCTTGTCCGCGCCTCCCTTCCAGCAAAAGTACCGTCGTTGGTTCCCAAATGCTGGCCTGAGCTGGCGCCCTAATGATCAGCATACTCTTGGTCTGCGCTACGGTAGAAGAATTTCTCGACCTTTTTATGCTCTCTTAAGTCCTTTTCGGAACCAGTTAAGCCCACTTACTTTTTCGATCGGTAACCCGCGCTTACAACCTGAGCAAATCAATAATTTGGAGCTTTCGTATACCTTCGCTCAGCGGTATCACCTAAAGTTGGCGTACGGCCTGACCATCGACCAGATTACCCACGTGGTTCGGCGAGACGCCGAGAACCCACTGGCTCGTTCGTTTTCTTCGGATAACAGTGGCCGGCAGCAAATTCTTTCTCTCAACCTGAGTGTTCCCGTAGAGGTCACCCCCGGCTGGAGTACCAGCAGTAACCTTAATGCTCTGCGCCTTACTAATACCTCTTTACTGACCGGAGGAGAGACGCTGGATCTAAAGGCGCTTAGTTACTCCATTAACCATCAGAGTACCATCGAGCTGCCGCAGCACTTTAAGCTGGAGGTTGCTGGTTACTT
Organism: Bacteroidota bacterium; assembly: GCA_038750915.1. Taxonomy (GTDB): domain Bacteria; phylum Bacteroidota; class Bacteroidia; order Chitinophagales; family Saprospiraceae; genus Neolewinella. The sequence continues at coordinate 1,671 of JBCDGT010000288.1, read as the reverse complement.
TAACGGACCGGGCATACGGGGTGGCGACGTCTTCAGGGCGCGTGCTAACTGGAACCTAGATATAGGCGTGCAACGCAAATTTTTTAGCGATCAACTCACCGCGCGACTATCGGTAAGTGATGTGTTTCACCAAAACGGATGGGAAGGAGATGCAGCTTTTAATGGAGTTGTTTCTTCGGTGGAAGCAAGATGGGATAGCCGCCGCCTGAACCTGAATTTCAGTTATTCTTTTGGTAACAAAAAGGTGAAGAATCGTAACAGGAGTACCGGAACGGCTAGTGAAACCGGACGAGTGGGCGGTTGATTCAGCTTTTGATGGATTTCCCCACTAAGACCGCTACACAACTATCCCCGGTAATGTTGACGACGGTACGACACATGTCTAAAGGGCGATCTACGGCCAAGATCATGGCCAGGGCCAGTGGGAGTTTATCCGAAGGAAAACCTACGGACTCCAACACAATGACGAGCATGACAATGCCAGCACTCGGCGCACCGGCAGCACCAATAGAGGCGAGGGTAGCGGTAAGCACAATGACGAGTTGGTCGTTCCAGGCCAAATCATGACCCAGTACCTGACAAACAAAGACGGTAGCAATGGCTTGCATCAAGCTGGTCGCATCCATGTTGATGGTAGCACCGACGGGGCAGACAAAGCTGGCTACCTCATTCTCAACGCCAAGGTTTTCTTCCACACAGTCCATTGTAACCGGAAGGGTGGCCATACTCGAACTTGTTGATAAGGCCACCAACTGGGCGGGAAGAATGCCACGCAAAAATTTACCCGGAGCCATGCCCGTGAAGGTCCGAACTAATAATGGGTAAATCGCGAGCATAATGGCCATGCCCAGCAACAGCACCCCCGCGTAGCTGATGAGGGCTTTAATGATGCTTGCATCAGCGGTCTCGGAGAACAACGCGGCCATGAGGGCCACTACGGCGTAGGGTGAAAGCAGGATAATCACGTCCACCATTTTAAGCATCACCGTATTCAGGGCATCGATCAGTTTTTTGATGGGGGTTTGCTGTTCGACGGGAACTAGGAGTAGGCAAATGCTGAAGAATAAGGTAAAGAAGATGACTTGTAACAGGCTTCCGTTATTTCCTAGCGCCTGGAAGATGTTTTGTGGCACCATCCGAACGAAGAAATCCACAGGGCCATTACTGGCATTCTGGGTACCAGTAGCCACCTTGGAATTTATGGATTCCGGGATGCTTTCGCTGAGGCCGGCAATGGTATCCGCGCTGATAAAACTACCGGGTTGAAAGAAGTTGACGAGTAGGAGGCCAAGTAGTACGGCGAAGACGGTCGTAGCCATGTACCAAGCAATGGTGCGGACGCCCATGCGGGAAAGCGTTGAGATATCCTTTAAATCACTAATGCCCTTGGTGAGGGAAACAAAGATCAGGGGAACGGCGATGAGCTTCAGCAAGCGAATGAAAATATCCCCGACCGGCTTGATCCAGTTCGCGACGAATTCAGGACCACCGGAGATGCGCGAGGCCACGAGGCCGAGCAGGGCGCCGAGTACAATGCCAATGAGAATCTGGTTTTGGTGGGCGTGGCCCGTGCGGGTGTTGGTCTTTTGTTAGGAAGTGGGGGCTGGGAACTAGGAACTAGGAAGGGGGGGAGGATAGAAAAAATCTTTTGGGTAAAGTACGGAATTGAGG
>JBCDGT010000287.1:0-5284 GCA_038750915.1 Bacteroidota bacterium | reverse complement strand
TCCTACTCGCTCCTTTTATTCGGACCCTGATCGAGCCAGGGTGAGGCCGTTCCCACAGCTGCTACCCTTTGTTTCCAACTACGTAAATAAACTAGCCGTAGCGCAAGGCTTTACGATCGAGCTAAATGATATGCACGGTAAGCCCAAAAGCACGCAGGAATACGGCTACCACGGGGACCTGATCAGCTCGACTAAATACCGCTACCGGGAGTCTTCCACCTTTGGGGATGCCCGCTTGGCCAACGAAGTGGAAGTGGTCAAACTAACGGGAGGGCAGACTACTCCTTTAACCACCGTGCAAGAGATGGACTTAATGGGGGTAGACGTAGACCTTTGGTTTGCCTCCACTACGGAACGAACGATCTCCGAAGGTGGTGGGGTGCAGGTCAATTTTGACGTAAGCTCCATTCCGCCCATTCCCACACCGGTACCGGCTTTTACCCCTATTCCTAATTTTACTTCTTCCGTTGTAGAGTTAAACACCATTACAGCCACTAAACTCATCACCCGCCACGGTATCCTGGAGGAGGTGGAAGTCACCAACAACGGCTCCTCTCTATCCACCATTAATCACACCTGGGATGCCCTGACCGGCTCCCCGATCCTGACGAGCACGGAAAATGAATACGACCAGCCCATCTACACCCAAACCTTGCCGGCCTACTGGATGATCCCACAAGCTGGGATGGGCCCAGCTTACGAGAACCAAGGGGCCATTGTTGAGCAAGTCATGGTGGAAAACGGACGTGTTGTGGGCACGAATGCTACCATGGAAGAGCTATTTAGACCTGGCGATGAGGTACTATGTTTCGAGCCGGGACAACCAGCTAGTAGCGATAAAGCAGCCCGCCTTTTTGCGGTGCCCTTCCAGGGTAATATGCAACTAGTGGATGAACAGGGGATGCTCGCCAACACCCCCATGCCAGGGGGAAGCACTGGCTTTACGCTGAAAGTAATCCGTAGTGGCCGTCGAAACATCCTGGCGGCCAATTCAGGGCAGACTAACTCGCTGACAAAACCAGCCGCTGCCCCCTACTGGAGTACCAGCGAAAGTGATGCCACCCTCTTGAATTCTTCCGCAACAACATTTTCAGATAACTGGGGAGACCAGTGTACTGCATTAAGTGCAGCGCCCCCTCCTTGCCCAGAATACGAAACCTTGAAACAGTCTATTGATGACTACGAGATTTTAGTGTATTTGGATGCAAATGATAATTGCTTCATCGAAGGGGAAGCCTGGGATACCCAACTCGCCGCACTACAGAGTTGTGAACTTTGCGAATACTTGTTCTGGAAATACGCGAACCACTACTTCCTCGACAATATGGATTCCTACGGGGATTGTACTGATGACGGGTTTGTCTTGTCAACAGATCCAGCTGTAAGGAATCAAATAAGAGCTTGTCAATTTATCACCGAGGCGGCTAATACCCACTTGCGGGGTGTTGACGTAGCCTTGACTGGTCTTGATAATTCGATGTGCCCCCAAGCAGGGACCTGTGAAGAAATCGAAATTGGCCCCATAATAGGAGGGCCTTACGTGCCACCAAACACCGATCCTAATAATCCGCTCACCCTGGAGGTAGGCTGCTTCCCCTGGTACCCCATGGCGGACATTAACCCCTACCTGGACGGGCGCCGCGGCAACTGGCGACTTGAAGCGAGCTACGTGGCCGAACAAGCGGAAAGAAATCAAGCACTTGCGGGTGTGATTGAGCCGGACCCAGATCCCAACGATGAGCTGGATGTCAACGTATCTCAACAACCATTACTGTACCAAGCGGGGACTTTTGATGACTACCTTCCGTTCTGGTCGCAGGGCCAAATCCACAATGGAGGTGCCAGCCACCAGATCGTCTCCATCGTGGAGCATTACGATGATCACGGTCATGCAGTAGAAACGGAAGCCGTGATCGGCAATACGGAAACGGACGAGCCCATCGTGATTCCGAGTGCGTCCCAGTACGGCTTCGCCCAGAGCCTTCCGACGGCGGTGGCACAGAATGCCCGTAGGACCGACATCGGCTTCGAAAGCTTCGAAGATTATCAGTACGATCGGGGCGTGTCACCAGAATACTGGTTGCGGCAGTTCGGGCTGGCTGGTGCTACCGTAGACCCAAGTAACGTAAGTACTAACCTGACTGTAGAAGCGGCCCATACCGGTTTATACGCCTACAAAGTCAGCAACGGCGGTGGTATTTTAATCAATACTTTTCCCGTTTACGATAACGATACGGAAAACCTCCAGTGTGCTGACGGAGATGAGTGTAATGAACCGAATGACTTCGCTCCACGAGTGAACCAACGCTACCTCTATACCGCCTGGATTGCTAGTAATACGAGCTTGAGCTCCGGCCTGCATCCGGCACAGCCTTTTGAGCTGGATCAAGACCAAGACTACGGCAATTCCGTCTATTTAGAGCTCTCTTATCTGATCAACGGGCAGTGGTCGGTACAGCCCATCACCTTTCCTTCTGGGCCGATTGTGGAAGGTTGGCAGCAAATCAATCAGGAGTTTACAGTCCCCGCTGACGCGACCGAGGTACGTTTTGCCCTCAGTGCCCCCCAGCACACGGAGTGCTGCCACGATTTTTACTTTGATGACATCAGAGTACAGCCCTATGAGGCCAGTATGATGAACTACGTATACCACCCCGAAAGCTTGCTGCTGATGGCGGAGCTGGACGACCGTGGCTACGCCACGCTCTACGAATACGACGACGAAAGACGCCTGATCCGCCGGAAGAAAGAAACCGAACGCGGTATTATGACCGTCACCGAACAGCACCAAAATCTCAGCACCGAAGACTAATGCCTGCACCTGCGGCCGCGCCTCATGAAAAACCTATATAACTTCCTTCTCTCCCTTTGTCTTTTGCTCCTCAGCGCTACCGTCGTTGGGCAAGCGGAAGTATTCGTTAATCTGCTGGAAGGGGAGCCTCTTCCGCTGAATAGTCCCATTATTGTCCAGGATGATAAGTTGGACTACGCGGGGAGTACCCCCGAAATGGATGACGTTGAATATATCGATAACCGTCTCCTACTGGCCTTTTATCCTGGAGATGGTCAGACAACTATGCCTGCCGGTGTGTATACGGTAGACCTAGACGTAAAAATTTGGACCAATGGAACTCCTCCGACTTCCAGTGCTGATATTGGCTTTATACGTACGATGACCGTAACGGTCGATCCCAACAGTAGAGAACAAGCACGGGCACAGTATGCAACCGACCAGGTTGGACGTAAAATGGAAGTAAAAGTAATGGGTATTTCCTATAATGATGGTACTGGTACGGTGCCATTACCAAATGATCCTCCCCGCATGCAGCTTATCGCTGAAATTGCCCTAGAACGAGACTTTTGCGCCTTGGACCTGAATACCACCCCCGATGCCGATGTGTTCGACGTTACGGACGGCGGTGACGAAGCAGTAGCAAGAGTGGAGCGGATAGCTTGTGCGGACGAATATGACTTTGAGTACGTATTCTACGACGAAGACAGCCAGTACGGTAAAATTCTGGCCGATCAAGCAGCGGGTAATGTATCGGTCAGTACGTTATTCAAAAATAATGCTACCCGCCTTACTTCTACTGACCTTAATTATCGACTTTTTCACCTTTATCGGAAAGGATTTGTGGTAGCTCGCTACCGTGCCGTACAGTATACAAAAGAGGGAATACGTACCTATACCCCCTGGAGCGACAATGGAGCAAGTGTTTGGGATGGCTCAAGTAACTTCCCAGGCATCGTCGAAGTTGATCACCAAGTAGCTTACAACTGGCAAGCCACCACCAATTTCGCTGAAGACGCCAAACAATTACCGACCGTAAACTATATGGACGGCACCATGAGAAGTCGGCAAAACCTGGTGCTCCAGTACGGAGAGGTAAATGGATCACCGCGCCCAGGGGAAGAATATAGCATTGGCCAGCAAACGCTCTACGACGCGATGGGCCGAGCGGCGGCGCAAGTGTTGCCAGCCCCGATCTATCCGGAAGATGTACCTGGTCAGTACCATCCTCTAAATTTTGATGCTGCAACGCTGGTACAGGCAGATGGAGGTGCGCAAGATGATCTTTACGATAAGGAAGAAATTGAGTCGGGTACTTGTGGTCCCTTAGAACAGATGCTCAATACAGCGGGAGCGGGCAAATTCTACAGTACCAACAACGCCCGAAAGAGCAACGGCAATACCTACGTACCCCAAGGAGAAGGCTACCCCTTTGCCGTTACCCGTTTTACGCCCGATAATACCGGCCGCATTCAGCGTCAGGGTGGGGTGGGCCCCGAACTGCAGCTTGGCGCCAACGATACCCGCTACTACTACGGCAAACCGAACCAGTGGGAGCTCGACCGCCTTTTTGGCGTTAACGTCGGGGATGATTCCCACTACGAAAAGCGGCTGATGATCGATCCCGACGGCCAGGCTTCCGTGACCTACCTGGACGCCAAGGGGCGCACGGTAGCTACGGCCCTGACCGGACTGGTGCCGAGCAAGTACGAGGCCCTGCCCAGTTACGTAGACCCGGCCACCGTAACGCCGGTAGAAGTGAGTATTTTAAATAACATTAGTTGCGGTGATAAGGTAGAGTCCTCTTACAGTCTTCTCGTGACCGCACCTGATAACTACGATATCTGCTACGCACTGCAGCAAGCGACCTTCTCCACCGAATGTTGCCCCCAGACTGGTTGCCCCGATTGTCGCTACGACGTGACCCTTTCCATCATCGCTACGGATGACTGTGCCGCCACCGCGACAACGCCCAAGGTGGTAGAACTCTCCGGGATCGTCTCTTCGGGGAATCTGAACGACTGTTTTGGCGGCAATGAAGTGGTGGACCTCACTAACCTGGCCCTGGAAGTAGGGGAGTACCGGATTACTAAAACAGTAACCCTCCACGAGGAGAGCGTACGCGAGGCCACCGCTGCCTACCTGGGGGACGCTAGTTGTGTACAAGATGAAACCACCTTCGTGACCAACTACCTGAGTTCGGTCGATTTCGATGGCGGCTGCGAAGAATGCGACTGTAGCCTACCCACCGCTGGCCAAGACGCCGCCTGTGTGGAGTTTTGTCAAAAGCTTTCCCCCTGCGACGTGCTGAAAAAGCAAATGGAGGCGGACCTGCGTCCCGGTGGACAGTACGCCACCTTTGACATCTTGGATAATGGCGATGGGACCTTCACCTATGAAGCGGACCCAGCAAAATATCCGCTTTCGTTGTTTGCTCCTTCGACTACGGTTAGCGGTTTTCGCTTTAATGAGCTTGATTGGGGAACTATTGCC
>JBCDGT010000286.1:0-5301 GCA_038750915.1 Bacteroidota bacterium | reverse complement strand
TACTCGCTCAGGAATCCTCCATTACCCAAAAAGCGGATGCCCTGCTGACGGCAGCCGTAGCAGAAGGCCATACGGTCGGAATTGCTGCGGGTATCAGTAAAAATGGAATCACAAAATGGACGGGCCAAGCGGGGAAATCCCACCTCAATAAATCAGCTTCATTTACCTCTAGCACCGTTAACCGAATTGCCTCCATCACCAAACCGATGACTGCCGTAGCCATTATGCAGCTACGGGAACAGGGTAAGCTCAAGCTGGAAGATAAGATAGGCCAGTACCTGCCCGCCTTTACCAAGGGAGATAAGAACAGTATTACGATCCGTCACGTGCTCCACCACACTTCAGGGCTACGGGCCTATGCCAACAATAAAGAGCGCAACAACAAAATCCACTACCCTACCCTTGCTGATGCCCTGAAAATATTCGTTGATGACGAGCTGCTATTTCCTCCCGGAACAGATTTCGCCTACACATCTTATGGCTATGTCGTGCTGGGGCTGGTTATCGAAAAGGCTTCCGGTTTATCGTACGGGGAATACCTGCAACAGCACATCTGGGTGCCGGCAGGGATGACGCAAACTTCCATAGAAATAGCTGGCCAACCCTACCCTAATAAAGCGGGGATATACCACCTGAGCAAACCAGGTAAAATCAAGGAGCCCCCTCCAACGGATATCAGCGATCGTTTACCCGGCGGCGGAGTCCAATCTACCGTAACTGATCTCCTGAAGTTCAGCAACGCTTTGCTTGATGGTACCCTAGTCAATCGAGAGCAGTTGCGTCTCATGTCCGTAGATTGTGGCCTTAAGCAACAAGGTAGCGGCTATGGTTTTGGTTGGTATCTCTACGGGGACAATCCCACAATGGGCGAACTTATCGGTCATACCGGGGCACAATTGGGCGCCTCCGCCTTCCTCATGATCGCTCCGGAGCAAAACACTAGTGTGGTCGTACTGACTAATACTTCCGGAGCGCTCCAACGCGTTTCCGACATCACGGTACAGCTGATTAATAGCGCTGACCAGTTCGATTAAAAAGGAGAATAGGGCGCGCACGCAGGTGCAAGGAAGGGGATCAAGAAACTGGGAACTGGGAACTGGGAAAACTAGAGTTCCTAGCTCCCAGTTCCTAAAACTCTGCACCTGCGGCCGCGCCTAAAAGAAATTACGCACTGTACTGACGATATACGCCAGGGTCTCTTCCTCGAATTCGCTGTGCATTGGCAGGGAGATAACCTCCTTGGTGAGCAGGTCCGTATTGGGCAGGAAGTTGACGTCATTGGCGGATGTGCCCCGGAAGGCCTCTTGGTCGTACAGGGCTACCGGGTAGTAGATCATGCTCGGTATTCCGGCAGCTTTGAGGTGCTCCTGGAGGGCATCGCGGCGACCGCCGTCAATCCGTAAGGTATACTGGTGAAAGACGTGGGTACTGTTCGGCTGGCGAGTTGGCGTCAGCAGGCCCGGTAGTCCTTGCAGGTGGGTATCGTAATAAGCAGCGGCGTTATTGCGGCGCTCACTGTAGCCATCGAGACGGGAAAGCTTGCAATTTAGCACCGCAGCCTGGATGGAATCCAAGCGACTATTACAGCCGACAACATCGTGGTAGTAGCGGCGGCTCTGGCCGTGATTAGCCACCTTCCGTAGGGCAGCTGCTAAGGCTTCGGAATTGGTATTTATGGCACCACCATCACCGTAAGCACCAAGGTTTTTACTCGGATAGAAACTAGTGCAACCAATGTCTCCCAGCGTTCCCGTGCGGGCCACACGTCCATCCGCGTAAGTGTAGTTCGCGCCAATAGCCTGGGCGTTGTCCTCCACCACGTGTAGGCCGTGTTTCTTGGCCAGGGCCAAGATGGGTTCCATATCACAACTCTGCCCGTAGAGGTGTACGGGGATAATTGCCTTGGTTCGCTCCGTAATGGCAGGCTCAATGTCTTCGGCCCGCACGTTAAAGGTGCGTGGGTCTACGTCGACCATCACCGGATTCAGGCGCAATAGCGCAATTACCTCAGCAGAAGCTACGTAGGTAAATGCGGGAACGATGACCTCATCACCCGGTTGCAGGCCGAGGGCCATCAGGGCAATTTGCAGCGCATCCGTTCCATTAGCGCAAGGGATAACGTGCCCGGCCCCTAAGTAACCTTCGAGCCCTGCTTGAAATTCCTTTACCGCGGGACCGTTAATAAAGGCACCGCTGCGAATCACGGCAAGGACGGCCTGGTCTACTTCGTCCGCCATCGCGGCATACTGGCTTTTCAGATCAACCATTTGGATGTTAGTGACGGGGGGAAGTTGGGCGCGGCCGTCAGCGGCGGTAGGGGTGGCCATAGAAGTATATTTTGGAAGGCAAAGGTAAGGTCTTGGTGCGGGCTTATTCGTGGAAGGAAAGTCAAAATGACAAAAGTACTGGCGAGCTACCAAGCATGGCACCGGCGGCAGCGCAAAAAACAAACCCGGAAGCATCACGAAGGATACTTCCGGGTTCTGAGGATTTAGCGGGAAACTTTTATTCCTCTTCGCTGGCGGCAACGGCGGCAGCAGCTTGCTGGTTCCCACCTTTGCTACCACGGCGGCGGCTACGGCGAGTCTTACCCGCTTTTTTGGCACCTTTGGTGTACACGTCGTTGTAATCGACCAATTCGATCATGGCCGTTTCTGCGGCGTCTCCCTGACGGAAGCCCGTTTTGATTACGCGCAGGTAGCCACCGGGGCGATCACCAACTTTACCGGCGATTTCGCCAAAAAGCTCAGTTACCACTTCCTTGTTTTGGAGGTAGCTAAAAACGATACGACGATTGTGCATGTCGTTCGTTTTGGCCTTGGTAATGAGTGGCTCTGCAAATTTGCGGAGTGCCTTGGCTTTTGCCAGCGTCGTATTGATACGCTTGTGGGTGAACAAAGCAATGGCAAGGTTGCGTAGGGTGGCTTTGCGGTGGGCGCTTTTGCGACCCAAGTGGTTAAATCTTTTACCGTGACGCATGTCTGGTAGGTTTTGCCGGCAACACGCTCTTCATACTCATGGCAAGACGGACACTTGCAGAGGATGACGGTAATTGCCGTTTTAGAGAAGGAGAAATATTGTCCGAGTTACGGACAGTCCGTGGTTTAGGAGCTAGGAGCTAAAATAATTTTTCTAGTTCCTAATTCCTAGTTTCCAGTTCCTAAAAACTTACTCTTCGTCCAGCTTGTACTTGGAGAGGTCCATGCCGAAGGTCAGGCCTTTCTCTACGAGCAGTTCTTCGATTTCGACGAGGGATTTCTTACCAAAGTTGCGGAACTTGAGTAGTTCGTGGGTATCATAACGAACGAGTTCGCCGAGGCTATTGATCTTGGCAGCTTTCAGACAGTTGTAAGCCCGTACGGAGAGATCGAGATCTTCGAGGCTCGTCTTCAGCAACTTACGCATGTGAAGGATGTGCTCATCAACGATGGTTTCCTCACGGGCACTAGTACTCTCAAAGACGATGGCTTCGTTGGTGATCAGTACCAGGTGCTGGATGATGATATTGGCGGCTTCGCGAACAGCATCTTCGGGGTGAATGGTGCCGTCGGTGCGAACGTCAAGGATTAGGTTTTCGTAGTCCGTACGCTGTCCTACCCGGGTAGACTCCACGCGGTAAGCGACGTTTTTGATTGGCGTGTAGATAGCATCTACTGGAATAACACCAATTGGGGCATTCTTCGGTAGGTTCTCGTCGGCAGGGACGTAACCATAACCTTTGGTGACCGTAAGCTCTACTTCAAGGTTAACGAAGGGCTCCATCGTGCAGAGCAGCAGCTCGGGGTTCATTACCTTGAACACATTGGTGTGTTCACCGATGTCGCTGGCGGTGAACTGGTCCTTACCACTGATGGTAAGGTAGATTTTTTCTTCCTCGCTGCTTTCCTCGCTTTGAATCACCTTTTTAAGGCGAACTTGCTTAAGGTTAAGGATGATTTCAACCACATCTTCGGTTACACCACGGATGGTGGAAAATTCGTGGTCTACACCAGCAATGCGCACGGCGGAAATAGCGAAACCTTCGAGGCTGCTGAGCAGCACACGACGGAGGGAGTTACCGATGGTTTGACCGAAGCCAGGTTCGAGGGGTTTGAATTCAAAGGTGCCCTGAAAATCATCCGACTTTTGCATCGTGATTTTATCGGGCTTTTGGAAGTTCAGAATACTGCTCATATTTCGGTTTGACACTTTGAGTGGTGGGCTTGGTCCGTATAGAAACCGTTAGCAAACACCTGGACTTTAAATTAGTTTGTCCCCAGCGGGTCATAAGACCTGGCTGGGGACTGGATGGCGGCCCGGGGCGGGGGGTGGGGAAGGGCACGCCACCCGAGGGCTCTTTCCTTTCGGCGCTTGCCAGAAGGAAAGAGCGGGAGAACTTTACTTGGAGTAAAGTTCGACGATCAACTGGGTGTTGATCTTCTCGGGGATATTGTCCCGCTCAGGGTAAGCAAGGAAGGTACCCTCCATTTTGTCGGAGCTGAAAGACAGCCAACCGAAGTTACGGACATCGCTTTTGGAGCCAACCGTATTCCGAATGACTTCCAGGCCCTGAGACTTGTTCCGAACGCTGACCACATCACCAGGGCGAAGCTGCGTAGAAGGAACGTTATTCAAGCGACCATTCACCATAATGTGACGGTGAGATACCAACTGACGCGCGGCACGACGGGTTGGCGCAAGACCGAGGCGGAAAACGACGTTATCCAACCGAGCTTCCAACAACTGAAGTAGTACTTCACCAGTTACCCCACGACTAGCTTGAGCCTTCTCAAACAAGTTGCGGAATTGCCGTTCGAGTACACCGTAGGTAAACTTGGCAATCTGCTTCTGCGTAAGCTGGAGCTTGTAGTCAGAGGGTTGACGGCGACGACCACGGCTGTTACCGTGCTGACCGGGCTTGTATTTCTTCTTTTCGAAGGCGCGGCTGTAACCGAAGATCGGTTCGCCGAGCGCGCGGGCTTTTTTAGCCTTAGGACCAGTATATCTAGCCATAGTGACCGGGAGTCTTTTAGTTCCCCATCGCCTTTAGGTGCGAGCGGGGGATTGGTTCTTTAGAGATAAGGGATTATACGCGGCGGCGCTTAGGAGGGCGACAGCCATTGTGTGGCATGGGGGTTACGTCTTTAATCTTTGAGACGCGGATTCCCGCTCCGTCCAGGGCGCGAATGGCGGCTTCACGGCCACTACCGGGGCCTTTGACGTATACTTCCACCACGCGAAGACCGAGTTCGTAAGCCTCACGAGCCGCATTACCGGAAGCTACCTGGGCAGCGTAGGGCGTGCTTTTCTTAAGAAAAGCAC
>JBCDGT010000285.1:0-5324 GCA_038750915.1 Bacteroidota bacterium | reverse complement strand
CGAAGGCCAAATACGGCTAAACGTGCGGTAACTGACGGGCTTTTGAGTAATGAACCAGATTTCTCAGCATTGAACGCCTCAAATCGAGGGGTGTAAACGGTAAGCCTAGTACTTTCATTTTTTACGCGAACCCGCCAGAATACCCATGAAATTCACCCCTATTATCCTTGCCGTAGTAATTATTTTACTATCACCACAAAACGTGGCGGCTCAGGCGGAGGGATTTGTCTTGTTGGATGCAGAAAATAACCTACCCATCCGTGGTAGTTTTTTCCAAACTTCCAATCAACGCTATGGTACTACGGATGAACAGGGACGCGGTAAATTGACGCGATTCGATGAGACGGTGTTGATAAGCTTCTCTCACCTGGCTTACCGAGATAGTACATTTGAAATGACGGCCGTTCAGGATACCTTTTACCTGACGCCGCTCGTGTTGGAATTGCCGGAGATCAACGTCAGTAGCCGTAAAGCCAGAAGGATTAAAAGCCCCCGAAAATTACTGCGGCAGGCCTTGCGGAAAGTGACCCAGAATTACCCGACTGTCCGACAAAGCCGAACGGCGACCTACCGGGAGTTACTACAGCGAGAGGCTGACTTGGTGCAACTCAATGAAGCATTAGTTGAGGTGGAAACCAGTCCGTACGGAGAGAAACATCGACACCGCAAAGCCTGGTCAAAGGGATGGGAACGGAATGTTTTCCGCCCGCACCGGCTGAACGGGAAGTTCCGCTACCTCGGCGTCCATTTTCCGGAAGGCACCCAGCAGTATTCGGCGCTTAATGATCGGTACCGAGTGATCAACTCCCGGATTTCAATTGGGCCTGAGCCGGACAACTACTACCACCGCCTAGCGGGAGGGCCGCTGGCGTTAGTACGCCTCGATAAAGTTCGTTTAGGGTACGATTATCTGGATGCCAATGGGCTGAAAGATTACGATTACGAATTAGTCGATACCGTCGAGGTCAATGGAGCTTATTGTTACCACCTTCGGTTCCAACCCTCCAATCAAAAACCCACGAAATACTTCGCGCTGAGTAAAACCCAACCCACCGGCGTATTCACTGGGGATATATTTATCACCTTGTCTGATCTAAGTATTGTACGATTTTCCGCTACGAATACAAAGGCAATTATAGTAAACTACGGTAAGCCACCGCAATTATACTTACCTCCTACTTTCGCCCGTACGGAGGTAAATTACGCCCGGTCATCCCTGAAGAAATGGCGTTTAGACCAAGTGGTTAGTACTGCCCGATCTTTGGTCGATACCACCTTAACGGCTACCCGAGTGCTCTCCTTTACGGACAGCAAAATAGCTGGGCAAGATACCGGGCGGCCATCCAACTGGGTATACCACGATTACAGCACGACTTTACGCAGTCTTACTCATCGCTACGATCCGAATTTTTGGAATGCTTTTTCCCAGAGTAGTATTTATCGAGAAACGGACAAACTAACCAGCTCACTGGTCGATACGAAGGTGTTTCCCGAAACTTATTTCTTTGCCCCCTTCCAATTCGATACGGTAGGTATACCGCGAGCCATCCCTACGAGGACGCACAAATACATCAACCCGAAGCGTATTAAGGATGCATTTGCCTGGCTAGCGGATCTCTCAGACTCGGCTACCACTAAGTACCTAAACTGGGAAAATGATTACTATGACCAATTCTTCCGGCAACATCCGGTGCTATTTGACAGTGTAAGTGTTCAATTCACGGGTGAAGTCCAGGGGTGGGCTGCACCTACGCCCATTCAAGCTGGTGTTGTGGATACGATGCTTACTAAGGTTAAGCATGTCTGGGGCTTTTACCGAATTGTAGGAGGAACTGATACTACGCTGTTACTCAGTACAGGGGCGCCAAAAGACGGTTACGCTACTACCGACTACGGTTGGACTAAAAGCGGAGACAACTTCTACGTACTGTATACCAACCGCACTTACGATCAAAGGATCAGCGTGTACCAAAGCAGCGGCCTAATTACAGAAGGGGGCGAGCTGGATGATTACCACTGGCGCGGTGATACGCTCTACGTAACCGAGAACAATGCTCGATTAAGAACGGCTAAATTCAGCCGCTGGACGGAAAGTCAAGGTTGGGAAGAGCTGCTCCAAGAATCGGAGCCTACTTTTGAGTATCGCCTGCAAGTACTTCCAGATGGAGAATTAATCCTTTTACGGGAAAGCTTGACTACTGCTTACGTATTCCGTCAATCTGGTAACGAGTGGTTGATGGAGCCGACTCCTTACCCTGCGCTATTGGCGGGTAGTGGTGGGCGCGGCCGCGGGTGCCATGCGGAGATTGAAGCTGACTATATTGCCGACTGCCGGGAAACCGTCCACGGCACCTGCGTTCTCGCCGTAGACTCCGCCCGTCACGAAATCTGGCTGCAAGCTGCGGGCACCGCGAATTGGCGACGCGTCGACTTTCCCCAAGGCCAACTATACGCCAGTTTCGGCCAGGGATTTGCTGGGGAAATCATCTTGGAAACGGAAGGTGTCGGCTCCTACGGCAAAAAATACCGAGTTGATTTCGCTAAGCTATGCTTAGTACCCGTTGCAACCGACTATTTACCGATAGATTTACCGGGTTATCGTGACAGCATCGTCTGGGTACCAGCCGCCGATGGTGTCTCTATTCCCTGTCAGCTGCGGTGGAAAGCTTCGTGGACGAGCGCACTCAAGAGTACGGTGCTCAAGGTCTACGCGGCTTATGGTAATCCTTATCTAGTTGGTCATAACGAGGCCGATATTGCGATGATGAACCTCGGACATGCCGTCGTATACGTTCATGCTCGAGGAGGCGGGGCACGTGGACCGTTCTGGTACGATGCTGGCCGCGCCAAGAATAAGTTGACGCCCTGTACGGATTACCTTGCTGCCGTACGGTATTTCAACGAGTACCATCCTTTACAACCTACCCCTTTGGCTGGCTATGCCCAGAGTGCGGGTGGTCCTATACTTGGTTATGCTGTCAATAATGTGCCCGAGTTGTTACAGGCTGTTGTTTTTGATCATGCGTATCTAGACGTTGTTGGCACTATGTCTCGCCCTGAACTTCCCCTGACAGAATATGAATATACGGAATGGGGAAACCCTGCGGACAAGAAAATTCGGGAAGTTCAAACAGCTTATTCCCCTTACCAAAATATTCGTCTGCAGGCTTACCCCGCCATGTACTTCATTGCCGGCCGCTACGATCAAAGCACTCCCTACTGGCAAATTGCCAAGTACGTAGCTGCCGTTCGTAAGGCAAATCAGGGAGATGCGCCCATTGTTCTGCACACCGCAATGCGTGGTAGCCATCCCGGAACGCCCTTTGGCCCCGGTCGGCAAAAAATTATCGAGCAGCTGGTTTTCCTGATGGCGGAAATGCCGGATGCGCGCTAAAAGCCCTTTGGGTGTTTACCTTCTAAAAAGCGCAGCGTTTATTTCCCCCTCTATTTTGCACTTGCGCTTCGGCAAGTTCAGCGGGACCCAGCCGTGCAAAAAATCAAATATCACTTATCAGCCATCAAATATCAGATATCGCTTCGCGTCTCCGTACCTTAGCCAGCCCAAAAACGATGGTATGTCTAAGGTGCTTTTTCCCATTTTTCTTGCCGGTGCTTTGTTGTTTACAGGCCACCTTTCCGCCCAGCTTTCGGGCAAGTGGTTTGCCATCCTTGACGCGATGGGGACTAAGCTGCCGATGCAACTTGATCTTCACCAGGATAGTGGCAACTGGAGTGGTACAATGAGTGACCCAACCGTGGCCAACCGTCGTTTTGAAATGCAGGATATTACCTTCGATGGAAAGAAGGTGACCTACGCGGTGAAAATGCTGGGGATTACTTTTAGTGGGGTACAGGATGGCAAGGAAATACGCGGCATCTTTAACCAGGCCAATACCGATTTCCCACTCACCTTCACCCGGCATCGCCCCGATGGGTATCCGGTGGAAGAAGGGGCCATTACGATTGTCCGCCGAGAGCAAGAACCTACCGAATTCCCTTACCAGCAGGTTTCCGTTAGTTATGCCGGAGGAGCGGATAGTGTGACTTTAGCCGGTGAACTTACCTTGCCCAAAGATGAAAAGCCTCGGGCCCTAGTTGTGCTCGTCTCCGGCTCCGGCCCGCAAGATCGGAATGCCTATTTGGGGAGCCAGATCAATCACAGCCCTTTTCTCGTGTTGTCTGATTTCCTCACCCGCAAGGGCTACGGCGTGCTTCGTTACGATGAGCGCGGCGTGGGGGAAAGTACGGGTAATTATGCTACCGCCACGACCATGGATCTAGCTAAAGATGCCTGGGCGGGCGTACGGCATTTGCGTACCTTACCCGGCCTTGGTGAAGTTCCCATCGGTATGGCCGGCCATAGTGAAGGCGGTATCATTGCTCCCATCGTGGCGGCAGCTGACGGCAACCTAGCGTTCGCTATGCTACTTGCCGGCCCCGGCGTACCAATCGACAGCCTCATGTTGGAACAACGGCGCTTGGTCACCAAAGCTATGGGGGTCCCCGCGGCGGTTACTCAGCGGGACGAGCCAGCCCTCCGCGCAGCTTACCATTGGATTGGGGAAAACACCCACCTTAATCAAGAGGAATATGTTGAAGGGCTCTACGAACTTTTTGCCGAGCAAATCAAGAAACTCCCGGAGCCGATGCAGAAGAGTATAGTTGATGTGCGCCTCTTTAACAGCCAGTACGTCAAACCACTCTCCTCACCGTGGATGCGCTATTTCCTGGCGTTCAACCCCCAAGAATACCTGCGGCAACTGACGGTGCCAACCCTTGCTATCAACGGTACCAATGACCTCCAGGTGCCCGCTATGATGAACCTTAATGCCATTTCCGAAGCCTTGGCCGTTGCGGGAAACCAGGATGTGACGGTTGTTCCCCTCATTGGCCTTAACCACCTGTTTCAGCCAGCGGAGACCGGCGCCGTTTCCGAATACGGTACCATCGAAACCACTTTTGATCCCGCCGCCCTGGAAGTGATCGGTAATTGGTTAGCCGAGCGTTTTTGATAGCTGATATTTAATTAGGGATATCTGATTAGTGATTTTTTTACGCTGACGGACTCCACTGAGCTTGCCGAAGTGCAGGTGCAAAGTGAGTTGATAGTTGGGTTACGTCCTTTTGGTTGTCAGGTATGACAAATACTAACCACTAATAGGCCGGAGGCCATCTAACTACTAAAAGCGTAGCGTCTGAGCAGGCTGCTAGGCCGTTCAATCAAATATCACCAATCGTTTGGTGCAGAGCGCCAAACGTAGTATCTTTGCGCTCCCTTAGCGATAGCCCCTGGTGGTTATCTGGGTAAATCACTTATTATTTAT
>JBCDGT010000284.1:0-5368 GCA_038750915.1 Bacteroidota bacterium | reverse complement strand
TAGAACACCCAACAACTAGGTCTGCTCCAACAACGGCCCCTGCACCTGCGGCCGCGCCCAACTTACAATTACCTGCTACGGAACCAGCGACTAATAGCCCTAAACTAACGCCAATACCGAGTATTATACCGGAGAGGTCCCCGGAACCGCTCCTTTATCCAGGAATAGAGGAAGCGATGAAAATGCGGGCTCCTTCTCCCGATACTTTGCACCTAAACCTCCCGGTAAACACGCCGCCCACGGCCACTAGTGAAGTCACCCAGGTAAAATGGGGCCTAGAACAAGCTGGCTACATCGCCGATACGCTGAAGACCTGCTGTAGTAATAATCGCATCAGCACCATGGAGCTAAAAATGAAGGGTAAATTCCGCCTGATGCTAAACCCGAATTTGGATAGGAAGCACATGATCGTTTACGGAAAACCAGCCGCCATTGCTGCTTTGAAAAAGAAGGTCAGTTTCCGCAAACTCGCACTGCGTAATTACTCTAAGGAGTTGGTTATCGACCTAGAAGTTAACCCGTCTGCTCTGGAGGGTTTTCGGATAAAAAATAATAAAACGGAGTTGGTGGATTACCGAGAGTGAAAAGCAGAGCAAACTAAGGTGTAGCCGTGGAGTCGTCATGATTTAGTGGTGGACTCCTTAGGCTAGTTATACTGGCGGTAAGTTTGTCGCAAAGCTCCCATCCATTGCAATTACAAGATTTCCACTTCGACCAAAGCGTCCTCTGCTGGCTGGCGACGGTCTCTGCCGCCGGCCAGCCGAACGTATCTCCCAAAGAGATCTTTTGCACTTACCGGGAAGACTATCTTTTAATTGCCAACATTGCCTCTCCCGGAAGCCTAAGAAACATCCAGGACAACCCCGCCGTATGCGTTAGCTTCATTGACATTCTCGTACAAAAGGGTGCCCAGATAAAGGGAACTGCCACCATCGTATACCAAAACGACCCTGCCTACGATGCCTTAGCCCAGGGGCTACATCAACTAACCGGGGGTATGTTTCCCTTTGCCAGTCTCTTCAAAATCCGCATTGAAAGTATCAAGCCCATCGTTGCTCCGCGGTATCGATTATTTCCTGAAACTACTGAAGCGGAGCAGATAGCTAGTGCAAAGAAAACTTATGGCGTTTAGGAGCTCCTAATTAAATCATTATGGGTACGTGCGCATCACCTCACTCCAATAGGCCTCTTACTACCTACCCTCATGATAAGAATCAAGATCAGGTATGATTCTCGTCACCAGTTTCCCGAAAAGAGTCGGCGTTCTTTGGTAAAAGCCAAAACCGACTATCATGCCAACAATTCTCATTCCTACCGATTTCTCCGAGACCGCAGCAGCGGCCTTCCGCTTCGGCTCTCAGCTAGCCGATGCCCTTAATTATACCGTCGAAGTAATACACATCCACGATGGCCATACCCAGGACGACCGGCCACTGAACAAGAAGGGAGATTTACGCTCCCGCGCGGAAATTCAAGGAGCCATTGATCAGTTCATCCGCTTCAACTTAACACCGGCCGCTTACCAAGAGGTGCAGGAAACAGTAATTGCCGAAAAAGCAATAAAAAGAAGCGATATCATTGGGAGCCCCGCCGATGCCATCATCAAACTAAGTAAACGGGAGGATACTAAACTCATCGTTATGGGTGGCGTAGGCTCCGGCCGAACGACTAGTGTCAGTCCCATCTTCGGCAGTATCGCCCGCTCGGTCGCGCTCGGGGCCGATTGTCCGGTTTTCCTGGCTCCCCTCGGTGGTGGCGTACCAAGCATTAAAGAGGTCGCTATTGCTTTCGATGACGTGGACCACCTCAGAAAAATAGACACTGCCTTCAGCGAAATTCGCCAAGTGCTGGCGCCGAAGATGCGTTTTGTCCACGTCCAATCAAAGGATAAAACGGGGGAAAGTGATGCCGCCGAAATAGATCTGCTGGAAACGGTAGTGACAACTGATTTTCCCGGCTACCCCGTCGAATACGATGCCCTACCATCCGGAAAGGTATCCGATCAATTACTCCTCTATACCGATGAACAAGAGCTGGATCTCCTGGTCCTTGGCCAGCGAAAGCTAGGCTTCTTTAAGCGGCTTTTTATTGGCTCGGAAGCCAGCAAAGTTGTCGACGGTGCTAGCATCGCGGTACTGGTAGTGCCAATTATTAATTAATACTTCGATTACCAGCACTCTTGCTCACTACAATAAACTCAATATGCAAAAGATACTAGTTGCGACAGATTTTTCGCCCACCTCCGCCGTCGTGCTCAAATTCGGCACCTACCTAGCGGAGATGATGCAGTTGGACCTGAGAGTAGTACACATTTTCGACACCAACTTCACCTTTATGGAAGCAGTATCTACCGGTGCGGTAGAAGCGAAAAAGCAGGACTTACAGGAAAAGTTGGAAACCTTTACTAAAGCCAATACCACTCCCGTATTTGCGGTAAGTGGCAGCGCCAATGATTGGATGCCGGTAGTTTCCGTGGAGGTATACACTGGTTTTCCAGAACAGCAGTTGCGGTGGTTGGCTTCCTCCGAAGACGTGGCCTTCGTCATGTTGGGAGGCTTAGGGGCCGGCGCCCACCTTCATCCCCCAAGTTTGTTTGGCGGGGTGGCCAAAGCAATGGCCCTCAAGAGTACTCGCCCGTGCTTACTAGTGCCACCTGATTATGGCTTCCCGGAGCTTAAGAAAATGGCAATTGCCTTCGACACCGCCGAAAACCTGCCAGCCATCAGTGGGCTACCCAAAAGCATGGTCGAAGCTATGGCGCCAAAAGTCAGCTTTGTCCACGTGCAGGGAGCGAAGGAATTAGAGGAGCAAGAAGCCATCCGGCAGCGTCAATTACTCAACCAAAGCTGGGAAGCCTTATTCCCCGAATACCCTTACGATTTTGACCTATTGGCCGGAGGAGAAGTAGTTGATCGCCTGCTCCGATACACCGAAGAAAATGACATTGATTTATTGGTACTTGGCGGTAAAAGAAGAGGCCTTTGGGAAAGCCTATTTCAGACCAGCCACCTGAAACCCATCATCCGACGGTGTACCATCCCACTCTTAATCATGCCCTTTTAATCCTTGTCCCCTCTGAAAAAGAGTAAGGAAATGTACCCAAAGATGCGTCAGCTACCTACCTCTTCTCACCGCCTCTATTTATTTTTCCGCCACTCACGCTATGGAATGATTCTCTTTAGCGGTCTTTTTCTCGGTCTGCTACTCCTCCAGCGGTGTAGTGCCGACCAGTTAGCCGCCGCCGACACCTTAGAGCGGCAAGTTCTGATCACCTGGATTGCTTTAGAGCGTGGCGATATGCCCACCGCTGCGGACTACACGGAAAGTGTGCATGATAATTGGCACAGGCTCCGCAAGACCTACGGACAATTATCCCTTAATCAAGAAGAGCAACGCTTCGTCGGTCTGTTGGATTTATGGACGGGCAAGTTGCTCACCGCGGTCAACTACGAGCAACGCGACAACGCACTGCTGGCCATCAGCCTAATTCAGGAGGAGTTGCGGCGAACTCGTCCACGCTATGGCCTCCAGCATCCCGCGGACAACCTGTATGCTTTTTACCACCAGTGGGAGAGCATTATTGAAGCTAGCAGTGATCCGATGATGTGCCTTTATGAGTGGACGGAATACGAGGAGCTGGTCGATTTGGCCATCAAGCAATGGGAGGATTACCAGGCCAATCAGCCCCGTTTTATGGATACCTTATTTCCGGGATATGGTCAAAATAGTCAGCGCGTAGAAGAGGCCGGGCTAGACATCAACAAAAGTCTTATTGCCTTCAAAGCCCTAATGGCTAAGGCTGACCACACCGAGGCCGTGGCGCCAAGTTTAGCAATCAGGGCGCTTTTCTTCAATTACCTCGCGCTTATCTCGGACTACCCAGCGACGGAAATACAAACACCGCAGTAACAACATCCTTTTTCGCTACTAACTCAAATCTCCTAGCACCTCTCATTAGGTCAACGAGATTCCCAATTGATCATACCTATACCAATGCACGCTAGTCGGTTATTGCCATTTTTAAGTACCCGTTCCGAGAAATACTTCGGAACGGGGCTTTTGTATTGGTCCGTCAAGCAAGTTAGTTGCCTAAGGTAGAACAACTACACTCCCAGTTACAACCCGAGCCTCCCCATCCTTCAAGACCAGTTCTGCCACATAAACATATACTCCTTGTTCTACTCTTAAGCTTCCATTTGTCCCATCCCAAGCATCGCGTGAATCGTTAGGTAATAAGTTTTCCCCTTGGTATACCTGAGCTCCCCAGCGGTCAAAAATGCGCATAGAAGCGATCAGATTCAAATCATCGCTTCCGTAGCAAACAAATAAGTCGTTGACACCATCGCCATTGGGGGAAAATGCCTCAGGAATATATACCGCATAGTGTTCCAGGCTTAGATTTATAAATTCCTCGCACCCGCTGGACGAAGTTACTGAGAACCGGTAATCTCCTGGTTCCGAGAATAATCGACCTTCGTAGATATAAGTCTCAGAGGGAAAAATTTTAGCCTGAACACCTCGTTCAATTGCCACTGCCTCAATGAGGGTTAACCGTAGTATGCTATCACAATTATTAGCCGTTTTTAAGGTGTCAAAATACTGACCGGGAGTTGTAAGGTATTGCCCCTGAAAAACGAAAGGTTTGCCCATACATAGGGTATCTAATAAATCTACATATAGTACAGTATCAGCATAGTCAAGCCCCTCACTTAAGAAGCAAATCGTCTCGTCATCAATCGATACTTGATAAACGCCCTGTCCACTTATGTCTTGTAACAAGTTACTCGTTTCGTTCAATAGCGCTATTCCATCCTTGTACCATTGATAGCGCAGGTTTTCAAAGTAAGGCACTTCAAACTGTAAGTTTTCGGAACAAGGATGATCATTAATTTCAATTTCAAAATTGAAATTATAAGCTTTCGCCAGATAGAGTTCATCGAGAAAATAAAAAGCAGAAGCAGTCGTATCCCTCCAATCATTGAGCGTACAAGGCGGCCCAATGGCAATGGCGTAAAGATCTGATGTAGGGGTAAATTCAATCTCCATCTTATGCCAACCGGGGAGGGTAACCGCCCGAGCTCCTCCAAGAAGAACCCAATTGGGTTCATTAGTAGGGCAGCCAATTGTGTCCGAACCGCCGCCAAACGGTAATTGGTTACAATCAGCAGCAGCAAAAAGGGAGACATTCATCGGTAAAACCTTTAACTCTGGGGAAATACCTAACTGAAATTGAAATTTATAAGGAACACCCGATTGCAATGGCTCCGTAAGGCAGGTACCGAGATACTCCTTATAGGCGCTGATTTCTTTAATCTTTCCATCGGATAAAGCGGCCACTCCTCCACCATCCGGTATCGGTTGAGGAATT
>JBCDGT010000283.1:0-5384 GCA_038750915.1 Bacteroidota bacterium | reverse complement strand
GTATTCCGGCGTTTTCTTCTTTTAAAAAAAACACGGCTATGTACCCCCGTTTTCCGCCGTTGGGTTTTCGCCCCCCCGGCGGAAACCGGGGTACGAGCGAAGGATTTTTCGATAACCAGCGTCTTACCAGAAAACTACCTAGATGATACGCATATTTACCTTGCTTTTTCTACTCCTTGCTTGCACCTGCGGCCGCGCCCAACTCAGCCCTGCCATCACCTCTTGGTTGCAGAATACCACAGAAACTGGCGCCTACTACGTACAAGGAAATTCAACCCTTATTGAGAATAATATTTTGGTGAACTGTCAGAAGGTAGAATATACGGACGACTTTGTTTACGTCTCTGCCACCGGTGTGCCGGCTTATCCCACTGGCCCTTTTCAAGACCGGAATCCTTCCCAGGCGGAAGACCAGGACGGTATTTATAAATTTCCCCTCAACCCCGAATTGAATACCGGTACACCGGATGCGACAACGGGAGGAAACATCGGCCTTTTCATTAACGGTGTCGCTCTTTTTGATTACCGCGACGGTGTCGCCTGGAACCCCAGTACGAACGCCCTCTGCGGTGGCCCTGGCAACCCACCCTGCCCGGGTGGGCCAAGGGTAAATCAAGCGTGGAACCGCGATGCGGTCCCCGCCGAACGCCTGGGCTTTGACTGCGCCAAAGGCCACCCAGCGAGGGGGAATTACCACCACCACCAGAACCCTTCGGCCTTCAAGCTCGACCTCCAGGTCACTTCTGATGTCTGTAACCTCTACGATGCCGAAGGCCTTTACGCGATCGACAGTACGGCCCACGCCCCGCTGATTGGCTTTGCCTACGATGGCTTTCCGATTTACGGCGCTTACGGGTTCAAAAATGTCGACGGCACCGGCGGCATCGCCCGGATGAAATCTGGCTACCGGCTGCGGGACATCACGGAACGTACGGAACACGCAGATGGTACCGACGTTGATGATGGTCCTCCGATTAGCGCTACCTACGCCTTGGGCTATTTCCGCGAAGACTACGAATTTATTGCCAGTGCGGATGAAGATATCCTCGACGAGCATAATGGCCGTTTTTGCGTCACGCCTGAGTACCCCCAAGGCACTTACGCCTACTTCGCTACGGTAAACGAAGACTGGACGTCGGCTTATCCCTATGCCGTCGGACCAACCTTCGCCGGCCACGCCGAGCGCCGTGATGTAAACAGTGTAGATGAACCCACCACGATTTACAATAGCACCACCTCTGTACAAGGCTTTGAAGATGATGCAGCCATCACCGTATTCCCCAACCCTGCAGCCGATTTGATTGCCGTACAGCTTCCTGGTCTTATTGGTAATGATTTTAGTGTGCAGTTGATTGACGCCAGTGGTAAACTGATCCGCGAAAAATTTATCCGCTCCGGGCAGACGATCGCCTACTTTGATACCCAGACCCTTTACCGGGGCATCTACTTCGTACGAATCGCCGGAGGCGGGAAGGAGGTGACCCGCCGGGTAGTGGTGGAATAAAAGAGCGGGTATCTCCCAGTCTGCGCTGTTAGGTTCTTTGGCCTATTGGCCTTTTGTTTTTCTTTGCTCCCGCGGTTGGGGTCTACTTTAAACCTTTATCGGAGTACTTCGTCTGACCTAAAGGTAATTTGTCCTTCTTTCGCTCCATTTAGTTCTTCTTATGCGTCTTTCTTTACTTTTAGCCTGCTTGTTTTCCCTTTCACTTTTTGGTCAGGGAGACCGTCCCAATATCCTCCTCATTATTGCCGACGATCTTGGGGTGGACCGTCTTAACGGCTACCACGCCAGTGGGCTTCTGGCTACAACGCCAACACTCGATAGCCTGCGCGGAGTGGGCCTTACCTTCACTAATGCCTTTGCTGCCCCGAAGTGCACGCCAACACGGGCCGCCATCATGAGTGGTAAGTATGGCATTAAGACCGGCGTACTGGGCACACCCGGTGATTTGAGCCTAAGCCATACTTCCGTCTTTAAAGAACTAGCTACCCAGACGGATGACGCCTACGCGGACGCATTAATCGGTAAATGGCACCTCTCCCAACCTGCGAGCCCGCAGGCGCCGCTGGACCACGGCGCCGATTACTACATGGGCTTTCTTGGTGCTTCTCCCGAAAGCTACTTTGCTTGGTCGAAAACCGAAAACGGTACAACAAGTGAAAGTACAGAATACGCCACTTCTACTTTTACCGATGCGGCAATCGATTGGGTCGGCGACCAAGGTGAAGACCCCTGGTTTTTGTGGCTGGCGCATGCTGTACCTCACGCCCCTTTCCACGTCCCGCCAGCCGGTACCTATTCAATTAGCCCGACTAATGGCCGTGTTCGCCAGTACGTTGCGATGGTCGAGAACCTGGACTTTGAGATTAACCGGCTCCTACAGTCGCTTACCCCTGCTGTAAGAGAAAATACCCTGGTCATCTTCGTTGGCGACAACGGTACTCCTGGTAACGTGATGCAAGATTATCCCGCCGGCCATGGAAAAAGTACTCTTTATCAGGGAGGAGTGCGGGTCCCGATGATTATTACGGGTAAAGGAGTTACTCGTCAAGGTGAAAGAGAGGAGGCGTTGGTTCACGTAGCGGATCTTCACGCTACCATCCTTGCGGCCGCCGGAGCGGAACTTCCGGGCGGTCTCTTTAACAGCCTGTCTTTTTTACCATTGCTTTCGGACGCCAGCCCATCTACCCCAACGCGCCAGTACAACTATTCGGAGCTAAATGACGCAGGTAATACCGGTTTCACCATCAGAGAACAGCGCTATAAATTGATCGAGTTTGCTGACGGCGCTCAAGAATTTTATGATCTTCAGTTAGACTCCTTTGAGGTGAACAACCTTTTGCCAGCGGGGCTTACTACCGAGCAAACAAGCATACTAGCCAACTTAGAGGCTGAAGCAGCGGTAATCCGCAGTGGTTGGTCTTGCCGCGATTTTATCCAAAACGGAGAAGAATCCGGAATTGACTGCGGCACGGATGCTTGCGGTGCGTGTACCACCTCTACCCTGGAGAATACGGTAGGTATTGGGGTAAAAGCCTACCCCAACCCAAGCACTGGAAGGCTCACCGTAGAAGTAGTGGAAACCACAATAACTCAACTTAGTGTATTTGATCTTCAGGGGAAGTTATTAGGCCATTATTCGGGAAGGAACAGTACCACCCTCAGCCTTGACTTAACGCACCTTGGTCAGCAGCTACTTCACCTTAGGATCGCTACGGAGCAGGGAGCCGTGTGCCGGAAAATCGTTTTGCGGGAGTAAGTAAACCCACTACTAGACATTTTTTGCTTTTCCCTCTCTCACCACCGGAGGCAGCCGCGCAGCGAACATGCTGCGCTGGAGAGAAGTTGACGCACAAAATGTCTATTAGTGTGCATACAAACACTTTTCGTCAGTGCAAATATTTCTTCAAATCAACTGCCTGGTATTTCTGACTCCGGCGCATCAACATATCCAGAAATGCCGCGTGGCTGGCTCCGGAAATAATCAAAACTCGATCTTCAGAGCTAAGGGGTAGTTTATTGAGATTGGCAAAAATGCGGAGGTTGCGTTGGTAGTACTTGGCGGCTTCATCGGCCCCTTCGAAACCATCTGAAGAATTGGCGTGGGCCAGTACGTCAGCATTAACATTAATCAACACATCGTAAGCATGGGGGGTATTCATTCTTAGTAAGGATTGAGAAAGAGAACTGTCCATTTCAAATAAGCCAAACTGCCCCTGTAAATATTCGAGCTCCCCGAAATAAGCCTGCGAACCCGTAGCCTCAGCGAGCTCCGATTGATCATAATTGTAAGCCAATTTGTGGTCAATAGCAAAAACTTTCTTCGTGCCGACTAGGCGGCCGACTTCAAAGGCCAGGATTTGGATTTCAGATTCGGCGTAGACCGATTCGTGCTTGGGGTTGTCTCGGTATAGGGCATAGGCGGCCGCTAAATCCACCTGGTCACTAGTGACTTCTTCCACACAGATTACCGTAGGCTCAAACCGAGCTAGCTGTTCGCAGACAAGGGCTATTTGGCGAGCGTTTTCCTCCGCTGCCTCGTCGTATTCGACCGTATTGGCGTCGGAAGTGTAGCCCATGTGAAAAGTACCTAGGTTGAGTACGGCGATTTGCCCTTCATCCGTACGGAGCGGACTTTCTTCAACGGCTACTTGGTCAGTGGGAGCCATGACCCTTGGCTCGTTGGTGCAGCTCCCTAGGTAAGCGAGGGCAAAAAACAGTAGGAAGGTCTGCTGAGGAGAAAAGGAAGATCGCATAAGTTAAGGGGTAATTCAGACTAATGTGTGTGGTTGTAACTACTTAGATCAGTATATCCCCGACGCTTGGAGGTCCTGGTTTACGTCAGGGACACTCCGAGGACCTCTCGTTGGGTGGATTAACGGAAAGGCGGAGGACCTCGGAGCGTGCTAGCGAAGCTAGTTCCCCCGAGAGCCCAGTTCTCGTTAGGGGGGAGTCAAGCTGCAGAAGCTTCGGCCGACGAATACTTCACCTTAGTTTATTTCATCTCCGCTAAGTCGGCAAAGTCAACCAGTTCATACTTTGGGGAGCTCTCAAACTGCTGCCGCAGAATCCCCAGGTGTCCTGCGCCAAAGAGCACCATAATCCGATCTTCCGGGGAGGTGGTGGCCTTCTGAATCTTGCGGTAGATGCGGAGATTGCGGGAATACCACCAGATGGCCAAGGCATCAGGGCCTAGGTCGGAGTCAAATTCAAGGTAATGTCCGTGGCCACGGCGGATGCGGTGCGGATCGTTCATGTGGTGGAAAACGTCGAGTAGTCTTGCGGAGGCTTCCAGTTTGTCCTCGTGGTCGTACAGCTTGGAGTAGCGTTTACTGATCTCCGTCTCTTCGCTTTCGATCCCCTTTTCAAAGATACTGTCAAGCATAGGCCTCAAAGTCAAGGAATCTTTATGCCAGTAAAGAGAGTTGGAGAAAGTGAAAGCATCCCCTATGATCAGGGTGTCGATACCAAACTGCTTACCCAGCCGGAAACCGATCTGGTAGATTTCGGAGCGGGAAAGATCAAAATCGTCGCTGGCCAAGTATTTTCGGTAGACATCGTTGATGGTACTGCCACTACGTCTTTCTACGACTATTTTATTTGGCTTGAAGCGGGCGATGTAATCGAGCAATTCCCTTAGCTCTGCTTTTTTCTGCTCGGACTTTACGTCCACCTGGTCCTCCTTGGCCGTCTTGTGGCTATCGAGATTTGGGTAGTTGAAGTGGAAGCTGCCGACGAGGAGCACCTTTGGCAACTTATCGCCCTGTACAAGAATATCGTCGGGGTCAAAGTCTTTGATGTCGTCGCTTTGTGCGTTTACGGAAATGGTGAAGGCTAGTAACAGTAAAAGAATTAAGTGCCGCATTGGTAGGTTGTTTTGTTG
>JBCDGT010000282.1:0-5386 GCA_038750915.1 Bacteroidota bacterium | reverse complement strand
GGAGGAAGTAGCTCACCCGCCTATCTTACCGCTATTGGCCCATATTTGATTAGCCAGGACCGCCGCTCACGTCAGAGCTGGTATGATTCATCGCAAGATAGTCTTTTACCCCTTCCGGTTAACCGCGTACCCCGTGGCGAACCAGTAGGCCCTTACGTAATAGTAGACGCCGGGAAACCGATTGTCATTACTAATGAAAGTGAATGGGACATAGCTGAGAATACTGATCTTGGGCCTGGAAACTTCACCTTTAGTGACCCTGTATTCTGGCAAAATAAATTTGTTTTTGTGGGGTCTTCTCGAGTAGCGGATGGGAATTATACTTGGAAGTTTATTGTGGCGGATCCTTACAATGAAACGGCGGAAGTAGCCTTTGAATTTAGAAGTGTCAACTACGGATTTACCGATCAGCCAGCCTTCATTGAAAGTAACGGTGAAACCCTTTACTTCACCTTCCCCAATGAAAATGAAATTGAACCCTTTAACCTACTCTATTTCTTCGATGGCGTCGTAGATCCTTTTCCTTATACCGATAATACCATGGGGGGCGAAATTTTTGCAAGTGCTGCGGGTCTCAATGAAAGCATTGCTGGTTTTCAAGGAATGATATCCTCAAGAAGCACCGAAATTTTTATTGCTTACCACTTAAGAGGAGAGCTAGTGGCTTTTCAATTCCCTTTGGAAGGTGAAGTTCTACGTGCCGTGGCCCAGTTGCCTGATTATGTATTAGTCATGACGGACCGACAACTCTCTCACTCTGTCGACAACATCGATTTGGATGAAGACGAAGAAGACATTCTACTTGATGACCACTTAACGGATTACCGACTATCCTCTTTAACTAAAATAAATGCTACAGAGTTCCTTTTTCTCCGGCAGACAGAGACCGAGGGAGAGCTTTGGATCACCGACGGAACGTCATCTGGGACACGTTTACTAGCAAATTACCCTGGCAAGGCCATCAGCGATCCGGACGAGCCACTATCCATAATCTTTGGCTGGGCCAGCTTTATCCTTGAAGCTACGGATGGTAACCGTTACCTGTACGTATTCAACTACCTTGAAAACGAATTACTGGTCGTTGAAGGAACACCCACCAATGGTGGATGGCCCTCAGATCTCACTTCCTTCGGAAACCGTTTTTACTGCTTACTTTCTGACGAAACCTTTGGGCGAGAAATTCACTACTTAGATTTTGGCGTAAGCAATGCAGGGCCCGGTCAGGTATTTGCAGATGAAAATGAAAATGGAAGCCGGGAAGAAAACGAACGCGGAATTACTGGCCAACCTATTCGGATTACAACTGAAGGACAAACCTTCCGCACCTATTCTAATGACCTTGGTGAATACCTACATCCTTTCTTGCCGGAAGCCAGCTATACTTATAGTATCGAACCGACGAAGTGTTGGGAAGTATTAGGTAACGACACACTCATAACTGTAGTAGCCTCCCCACCCTTCTCTATCCCTGATTTCCCATTGCGTCCACGTGATGGGGCAGAAGGAACCCGTGCCTTTATTACCTCAGGAGTCACCCGTTGTGGCTTTACGGTACCGTTCTGGTTAAGGATACTCAATGATGGCTGTTTAGCCCTCTCCGATGTCTCCGTAAACCTAAGTTGGGGAATGGACGGCACTTTCGTTAGCGCTAACGAGGCCCCCAACACTACGACGGATAGCGCCTTGATCTGGACTGATATATCGTTACCGGTTAACGGTACTTTTACCAACCAGGTATTATTGAAGATGCCGGATGAAACCCGCGCAGGAGATGAATTAACTTTCCGCCTTATCACTGAGGGAAGCACGGCGGCGGGCCTCTCGGTAACGGATACTACTTATTACCAACAAACGCTGCGCTGTGCTATTGACCCTAACGATAAATTAGTCACACCGGCGCGCTCAGAACCGAGCAATAGCAATTATACCCAAATCGACGAAAGGCTAACCTATACCATCCGGTTTCAAAATACAGGTAATGATACCGCACTTAACGTGCGGTTAGAAGATCAACTATCACCTGAATTAGATCTGAATTCCTTCAAGCCCCTTGGTGCCAGCCATGATTTCCGGGTAGATCTGACTGAAGGTGGCCGACTACAGGTGTTCTTCGACAATATTTTTCTTCCGGATAGTAACGTAAACGAAGTTGCTAGCCACGGTTTCTTCGCCTTCGAAATTGACCTAAAGGAAAGTGCCCTAAATACAGTAGTGGCGAATACCGCCGGAATTTACTTCGACTTCAACGCACCAGTTATTACAAATACCGTAGAAAATAGTATTGTCGAGTTCTTGGATGAAGACAGAGATGGCTTTTTTTTCTGGTTGGAGTGTGACGATCAGAATGCCTTCATTAATCCCAACGCCTTCGATATTGGGAGTA
This sequence comes from Bacteroidota bacterium, assembly GCA_038750915.1. Classification (GTDB taxonomy): domain Bacteria; phylum Bacteroidota; class Bacteroidia; order Chitinophagales; family Saprospiraceae; genus Neolewinella. The sequence continues at coordinate 3,003 of JBCDGT010000282.1, read as the reverse complement.
ATGGTATTGATGAAGATTGCGACGGGCGAGATTGGACGACCTCCAGTCAAAGCCCTCTTCCCGGCACCCTGGAAATATTCCCTAATCCGACTTCAGGATTTTTGAACTTTAAATATGCCCTACCCAACGAACTGGCAGTTACCCTGTTTGATGGGCGCGGCCGCAGGATGCAAAAAATGCTATTCAGCAGCAATGGCTCGCTTAACCTTACTGGCCTACCGTCAGCTATTTACTTCGTGCGGATAATGGATATTTCCTCTGGGCAATACTTAACTAAACGAGTAATAAAGCGATAACATGAAGTTATAAATTGCAACAAACACTCTTGCCGTCCCGTAGCTGTGTAAGCCGGATAATGACAGCTATCAGGGCAAACCATGATCTAGGTCATGTCTTCCCCTTACTGGAGGTCCTAAATTTGGTGTAGCCCAAATCACCATAATTATGGCCAACGTCCTTATTCCGATTGATTACAGCTTTCCGAGCCACAACGCCTACCATTTTGGACTCTACCTAGCCAAAAAAATGGGATTGGGTGTTGTGTTGGTGCACTATTACGAAGGCTCTTTTAATCCCACTGAGCACTTCGTAGTTTCCGGTGGTGGAAGTATTCACGAGAGCCACCTCAACCAACTGCGGCACTTCGCCTACCCTTCGGGTGACGGTAGCAACTACGCCATCGTCGAACCGCCGCAGGGCGTTGAACTAACCTACGAAGCCGCCGTCTCCCTAGCACCGTCGGCCGACATTCTTAAAAGAGCGGCCCAGCCCGATATCGCCCTGGTGGTGATGGCCACTCGCAGCACCCGTCGGGTACTGGGTTCCTGGTTAGGAAGTACCTCTACCACGGTCAGTGAAGCCAGTGTACGGCCAGTGTTCCTCGTTCCTCCCCAAGCCCCCTTCTCCGAGTTTAAACGAATTGTGGTGGCCAATAACCACGCTACCGCCGAGCCCTACCCACTGTGGCAAATTGAAGGCTTGGCTGATTTATATGGCGCCATGGTTCACTTCGTGCACGTCGAACATCCTAAGAAAGACCTACCGCTCCGCTTCACTCCTTGGCAGTTAATGGAGCAACTGGTGGACGAGCAATTGGGCGCTGAATATCCCTTTGAAATTGTATCCGTAGAAAATAAGGACATTGCTAAGGGGCTCCTGGAATTTTCCGACACCGTAAACGCGGACCTACTGGTGATCTTTAACCAGCGGCGGAGCCGCTGGCACGCCCTCCTGCGGGCCACCCTGACCCAAAGCCTAGCCCTGCGGGCGCAGTTACCCGTACTCGTTTTACACACCGAGGCACCCGCCGTAGCGGAGGATGCTATGAACGCTTACCAAGAAAAAGAATAACTACACCATGGGACATCGCCTCCTCAATCTCGTAATTATTTTACTCCTCCTCCCCTTCACGCATAACTGCTCGCAGGAGCAGCGGGATCACGGCCGGGAAGCGGAAAAGGCTTACGCCAATCTGCTTTATGCCCTACATACCGACGACCAGGCCGGGGCGGTAGCCGCGGTCGAATTGCTTGACCGGCGCCTCGATGAACTCCGGACACAACGCTTCTTCCCCCTCCAGGAAGAACGGAAGGACAACCTTCTCTACCTCTTCAGCCATGCCGACCAAGATTACGCCCGCGCTCGCAAGAACATCAAAGCCGGTAACCTCGAGTTCGCCCGCTATGACCTGGAAGAAGCCGTGAGTGCCGTTTTAGCCACCAATTTGATCAGTATCCGAGAGTCCTACCTTGGCACCATCCACGATTTCCTGGTCAGCTGGCAGGAAGCTTACCAGGTCATTCAGGACCCCACCCGCTGCGGCCTAGACGCGACCGCGCAGCGCCGTCTGTTTCGGGAGTTGCGTAACAACTGGCAACAGATACGCTACGTAGATATTTCCCCTGTTTTATACACAGAAACCGACATTGACCACGCGGCGTTTTTAACCAAACGAACCGCCTTAACGGCGGCTTTAGCTAAGTTCTTACCCCTGCTCAAGAAGGAAGAGATCGTGGGTGATTTAAGTGTGGCGGTAGAGCAGGTGGATGAGCGGGTATGGGGACTGGTGTTGTTGTTTGGCGAACCGGAATTTGGCGTACTACGAGCTAAATAGACGCTATTCCTTATAGACGCTGCTATGCAGCTTTTAGACGGACTTCGCCCTCTTAGCAACAATAACTGTACTCTTCCACCATGCTGGCTAAGCTACTGATGCCTGCACCTGCGGCCGCGCCATAATCATCGACATCAAACCCGGGAAGGGCCTGCGTATCCGCCCGCGCGTAACGGAGTATGCGGTAGGCAAAAATGCGCTCTACGTCGATCAGGTGTTGGAGCACTTGCTTAATGGTCCACTTTCCTTTGGCGTAGGCGTAATCGTGTTTGTTGGTGGGAATGCTAAGGAAGAAGTCTACCACTTGCTTCCGGGAAGTTTCCAGAGAGGTGAGTAATTCTCCTGCTGGCGCATTGCGTAGTAGATCGTTAGCATTTCCGGCATTACTCAACGGGGTGTTTGCAACGTTGAGGATCAAATCCGTACCTCGGCGCTCCACGATTTTTTTACTGGCCACCACCTCCACCCCCGCTAAAAGCCGGGGCCTCAGGGTGATAGTACCCAATTCAGCCCCGGTACCAAAACTAGTAATAAGCTCTTTCCATTCTTCTTCGTAGCCCAGGGCGCTGACTTGTAATAGGACGCTTTGATTAAGTGCTACCGGTAAGAAGAACGCGCCGTCGTAAGACACCGCTCCGGTAATTATGCTGCTATCCTGGGAATCAAGCAAGATGACATTACCAATGGAGATACTACGTCCGGCCTGATCAACAACCTTAGCAGACACCAGCCCCTCCATCTCTGGTGACTGAGCAAGTAGGGAAAGGGAACACGGTAACAACAAGACGACGATTAGGTATTTCATGGTTGCTTGGATTATTTGTGGCAAGCCTATACCTTAACTGTACTACTCAACTCTACCACTTATTAATTACCAAGGACACCAGTTT
>JBCDGT010000281.1:0-5388 GCA_038750915.1 Bacteroidota bacterium | reverse complement strand
GTTTGGTGACGATAATGGCACCCTTGCCTGGACGAGTACGGGGGCTCCCACGACCCCCACGGGCTTTGAGGTAGTAGGCCGGAAGTTCTTGGTAAAGGAAACGGGTAGTGTCGGAGCGGTGTCCATCAGCGTTTCCGACAATAGTTCTACCAACGCAACCAAGCTCCCCGATGAGGGGACCTTCGCAGTTTCTCTACTAGTCGACGATGACGGGGACTTTTCCTCGGGAGCTACGGTGGTTCCCATGACGCTCAACGGAACAGAATGGGTGACCGACCAACCCGTTGATCTGAGCGATGGCCAGTTCTTCACCTTCTCCCGCCGCTTTGAGATCAACGCTACGGTCGTGGCCAACCAAGTATCCTGTGACCCCATGACGCTAATGTCTAATATGGACGCTAACATCAGCCTGACCGCTGCCGATGGCGTTGTTACGCGAGTTGGTTTTTCGGAGGGGACAATTTATACGGGGCCAGACTTTAACGGGGCTACGCCGGTGAGCAACCCTTCAAGTGGCGTTACCGTAGTCGGTAGTTTGGCCAACCCTGACTTCACCAATTACTACACCGTACGGGCTTACGCGTCGCCTGTCATCTTTGAAGACTACGTCGTTGCCTTGGAGCGCAAAGCCTGTTCCACGGCCAATCTCATTGTGTCTGTCTCCACCCTGGACGATACCGCTAATGAAGGAGAGTTGCTTACCTACGACGTCGTCGTAGATAACGATGGCCCCGACCCCGCCGTCAACGTACAAATCCGCGTGGATATCCCTGCAGGCCTTGATTTCATCACTGCCAGCTCCCCGATTGGTGATTACAGCCCGGGCACACAGTTGTGGACCCTACCGCTGGTACCCCTGGGTGAGCATACGCTCCAGGTTACTTACCGCATGAAATAAGTCGCTCACATTTTTTGTCTCTACCGCAAGTTTTTGAACTCATGGAAAATCGTAACACCAGCTATTCTCTTTTTACTCATCATTGTATTCGTGTTCGTCACATTTTATGTGGGCTACTCGTACTGATCAGTTGTTTTTGGAGCCCATCTATCTGGGCGCAGGAATGTACCACCGACGAATCCATCCTCGTCAAATGGGATTTTGAATCCCGCGACCAGGATTGTAACGGAATCATGACCACCCGGCGGCGGTTTTGGAATCCGAGCGTACCCCTAATGACCGGTGGTAATACCTACTGCCCCCAGATTAATGACGGAAGTGGGCAAGCCCTAATTTTTGAGCGGGGTTTTGGTAATACCAATGACTTTCGTGGGGCCATGTGTATTGCCGGTTTCTGGCGCAATGGAGGAAACAAATACTTCACTGCTCCAGGGTATGACCCCAACTCACCAACGTATAATCCCGATAATCCAAGTGGAAATATTTTTGTCAGCTATTCTTTTCTTCCCGGACAAGCGGGGCAGCTGACGAGCTTTGCTTTGGATTTTATCCAATCTGGTTGGCGTAGTGGCCAAACTATTGCTTTTAATTCCTACGGTGTTTCCGTATCACGAAATGGGGTAAGGATATTCGAAACTACGATTCCCATTACCGCCGCCAACGTCAATAACCCTGCGGCACCATTGGTAATCAATTTTCCGAACTCTTCCGAGTTCCGGACGGATGGTGCAACGGAAGTTGTCTGGGAAATTGCCCTGGCCTTTGTCGAACGGAATGTGATCAAACGCTCGGGGATAGATAATATCTGCCTGCAAGGAACCACTGGAGCCGCCAGCGCCGACGTGAACCCTACCCCCGCAACCTGTGAGTCGGGAGGCACCGATGGCCAACTCACCATTGTTGGCTTTTCTGACGGAGAGCGCTTTGATTTCAACGCGGGTACTTCCTATACCGGGAGTGCTACTTTCGCTACTGCTATGGGTATTCCCGCCGATGGAATTATCGCAAATAACCTACAACTTGAGACTATGCCTACCAGTTACACGGTTCGCATTTTTCGGGAGGACTGCTTTATTGATGAGACGGTGGTAATGCCCCCGGTATTCTGCCCGTTTACCTGTGATTTCCCCAGCATAACCGCCACTCCGAATCCACCGACCTGTGATAATGGGGTCAGGGAGGATAATGCTACTATTGTACTGACCGATATTGTGAACGCCGATCGGGTAGGGGTTTCCCCAGGCCGAACTTACACGGGCCCACTTTGGGCGGGGGCTACCCCCCTCAACGGAGCTACTAGCTTTACGCTCGACCAAGCCAATGCCGGTATCCAGGGTGGGGACTGTACCGAGTACTATACCGTGCGTATCTTCAATGGTGCTGGTGGATTGGAAGATCAAGAGTTGTGTTTCATTGATCGGGTCGTAGCCATTACTCCCGTTTCCTGTGACGGATGCCAAATTATTTGTGCCGAATTGGTCTCCACGGATTCCGAAGAGACAAACCCAGCGGACGATCGCGGGCAGGCGGAGGCTTGTCGCTCGGACGAGAGAGTAGACCTGAGCTTGACCAAAACAGTTAACCCAACCGATGGCAGCAACTGTGGAACGGGCGGCATGGATACAGAATTCACCTTTACGATTACCCTCACCAATGAAGGGGATCTAACGGCAAGTGATGTCCAGATTACGGACGTTTTTCCCGAGGGAATGATCGTTGTATCCGCAACATCTACCAATGCGGATGCCCCCCTTGTCACCTTGAGTACAATCGAATGGATGGTGGCCAGTTTAGCACCTAGTGCTTCGGAGACGCTTACCATTGTGGGCGTATTTGACCGCCCGGGCGATTTCGAAAATTGTGCGATGGTAACTAACGTATCTCCACAAAATGATCCGAACGATACGAACGATATGGCCTGTACTGACGTCGAAGTTACGGGAGTAAACCGGCCCGTCATTACCAAATCCTTTAGCCCAGCATTCGCCCGGGCGAACGTCCCCGTCCGCTTACAGATCAAACTGTTTAACAATGAAGCATCTCCCATTGAGCTTACGGAAGACCTCATTGACGTTCTGCCAAGCACCCCAGGCCAAATGACCATTGCTAGTATCCCGAATCTAGCAACCATCTTACCGGGAGTAGTGGCCGACCCTGGGGCTACTCAATTACTTGTACCCAGTGGTGCCATTCTCCAACCGGGGCTGACCACGTTAGAGGTGGACGTGGTGGTGCCCACTAATGGAGACTACACCAACTTAATCCTACCAGACGATCTTCAAACAACCGCTTGTGGTAACCCCGACACCGCCCGTGCGGAGTTATATATCAGTGACGACAACGTTTTCGGACCCATTCTAACCAAGTCCTTTGATGTAGAACAGATGACCATCGGGCAGACGGCTATGCTGACGATTACCGTCGAAAATCGTAACCCGGAGGCCATTGTGCTGGCGGGTGATTTTTCGGATATCATGCCCGAGGGAATCTCCGTTACTGGTACCCCAACCAGTGATTGCGGTGGTGCCTCTACGTTTGGAACATCGGACCGAGTCGGCCTCATGGCTGGAACTACCATTGCGGCTAGTAGCATTTGTACGCTGCAAGTTGAGGTGACAGCTGTAACGGCTGGCATTAAGTGTAATCAGATCCCGCTGAATTCTGTGGGCGTTATGGTGCAGAACCCCGGTGGCCCAACCATGACTTCCAACGAAGATTTTGCCGAAGCCTGCCTCGAAGTGGTCAACGATCCCATTTTTGACCTCGCCTTACGTAAAACATTGGCCCCAATGCAGTCCGATACCGCCGCCGTAGGTGGAAGCGTTAGTTTCCTCATCACGGTGTTTAATCAAGGTACGGAGACGGCTACGGACATTCAAATTACGGACTACGTTGCCAGTGGCCTTAACCTGATTGATGACGATAATTGGAATCCGGACCTACCCAGTGGTAACGCCGTCCTTGCCAACGCAATTCCTACTTTAGCGGCCGGGGCGGACACTTCCATTGTGATCCAATTCAACATCGACGCTAGTTTTAGCGGAGAATCCATCACTAATACGGCGGAAATTAGTAGTGCTAACGGAGGGACGGATCGGGATAGTAGCCCAGATAATATTCCCAATAACGATAAAGGAGGACGGGTACAATCGCCTTCGGATGACGTTATCCTGGGAAATGCTACGCTACCTAGTGGTGCCCCTCAAGATGAAAACGGTCTGACCGATGAGGACGATGCTGATCCTGCCATTGTCTTCTTAATTAGCAATCCCTGTGCCATTGCCCTTGACCTTAGCCCGGGTACTTGTGATCCCGCCGATGAAAATTATACCCTCAGTGGCTCGGTTATTTTCAATAATGCACCCGCTACGGGTGAATTACTGATCAGTGTCGATGGCACGGTAGCGGTAAGGCTTTCTTCCTTCACCAGCCCACAAGCTTTCACCGTGGAGGACCTGCTTTCAGATGGTGCTTCCCATACGGTTACGGCTTACTTTACGGACGCTGCTGCCTGTACGATTACCAGTACTTATACGGCACCGGAAAATTGCGCGGACGCAGGTGCCTGCAACGTGTCGTTGACGGCAGTGCCCGCGGAATGCGAACCCGCTACCAGTACCTTCAGTATCAGCGGAGAGATTACCTTCTCCGATGCTCCCACTACGGGCACTCTCGTCGTTAACGTTGGTGCTTTTCAACTGGAGTTCAATCCGCCTTTCGTAAGCCCCTTATTCTACCGCTTAGACGGCCTACCCGCCAATGGTAGCACCGGTACAGTAAGCGCTACCTTCAGTGACCTTCTTTCCTGTAACGGCGAGGCGAGCTTCCAGGCACCAGCGGCCTGTACCCCCAATGAATGTAGCCTGGCGGCCACCATCACTACCCCTACTTGTGTGCCAGCTACTAACCGCTATGACCTTACGGGGCAGCTCACCTTTAGCGATGCTCCCACCACGGGAACCCTGACGGTAAGCGCCGACGGCCAGAGCCAGGTTTTTGACGTTACCGACATGTCCTTTGCCTCGCCGCTAGCCTACAGCTTAACCGGCTTGATCTCCGACGGACAACCGAAAGAGCTCGTAGCCTTCTTCTCCGACGAAACCTCCTGTAGGGTAGAAATTGACTACACCGCACCGGATGATTGCAGTGGAGGTACGCCCGTTTGTGCCGCCGACCTTTCCCTTTCGCCCAGCCCTTGTATTGAAGGGGAATATACCCTTGCGGGAACGATTACCTTGGTCGATCCACCTACTACCGGGACCCTAACCGTACTGGATGGCACGAACCCATTAGTGTCTTTTGCCGCTCCCTTCTCCAATGCTATTAGCTTTAGCTTCTCCGGCCTGGAAGCTGATGGCGCTATGGAAACCCTTAGCCTTTCCTTCAGCGCTGATATGACCTGTACGGCTAGTGCCAGCTTCATGGCACCGGACGATTGTATGAACGAAGAATGCTCTCCCTTTGCGCTAATTGGCGATACGGAATGTAAT
>JBCDGT010000280.1:0-5426 GCA_038750915.1 Bacteroidota bacterium | reverse complement strand
GTGCTTTTTGATGGCACTTGCGGCGACCGGGTGCTCTACGAGCAGGCCATTGCTACCCAGCCACGGATGGATTACTATGCCTATCACTTTCCGCTAGCGGGCGGTGACCGTCTGATCTTGGAGACGGGGGCCGAGGGCGTAACGGTACAGAATTACTTGCCCCAAGGTTATATTTATTGCGGTGACCCACGTTTGTCTTTGGAACTAGCCGATCGGGCTAATAATGAAGAAGACCGCGTCTTCGTATTGCTGCCGACGCAGAATAATCAGTACCTAATTCAGCCAGTGGTAATGGGAGCGGTTTTTCAACGGCAAGGTGCACAATTCAGCTATTTCTCCCCGCTGACCGGCTATCAATTTGACACTGAAAATGGTATCATCGGAGAAAACTTGGCCTACGATAATCCGGGGGCCAAGGTCTACTTTGAAGGCCGAGACAATAGCCCTTGCTCGGGTTATTTTCTATTCCGCCAGCTCAACCCTAAGTCTTCTTATCCGGTGATTGATTTTAAGATCGCTCCGGAGATTGGCATCTATGAACGCCGTCTGGGTAGTGATGGTAAAACGACTTCGGGCGGAGTGATTAGCGTACGGACCGTCAATGGTGTTCCCATTGATAGCCACCTAGCGAACGTTTGTGCCGGTGCTACTACGGCTAGTAATGGGGCGCGGCCGCAGGCGCCGAGTCCGGTTGCAGGGCCAGCAACGTACGGTAGTCAACCCGTCCTCCCGCAGCCAGCGGCGGTAACGTCCACTTACCCACAACCAGAGTCTGCTGCTGCGTACGCGGCAACGACGCCTGCTCCGGCCACCCAGCAAACTCATACGGTAGCTAAGGGAGAGACCCTTTACCGGATTAGTAAGCAATATGGGACGACGGTAGACGCCATTAAGGCGCAAAACGGACTAACGAGCAACACGGTCTTCGCCGGCCAGCAACTGACCGTAGTGAGTAACCAACCAGCAGTACCGACTACTAGTCCGGCACCAGTACCTAATGCTGTTGCCCTCAACCAACCACCAACTACCACGGTGCCTACTTTGCCTTACAACCCTGGTGCTGTCGCTAACTCCAATCCCGGTGCGGCGCAGCCGACTCCTTATGGAGGTGGAACGGTAGCTGCTCCACAAGCTTACGGTGAAACACCCAAAGAAGGTGGTGCAGCCGTGTACGGCGAGGACCTACACACGGTCCAGCCCGGGGAAACGGTGGCCAGTATTGCGCTTAAACACGGGTTCACCTCCGCGAAATTTCGGGAGATTAATGGGTTAGGGCCTAACGAATTCGTGAAGGTTGGCGCCCGCCTAAAAACGACCGATTGTAACTGCCCGGCTCCACCGGCCGCCGCGGCAGCGGCGCCTGGCCCACAGGCCTACGGTACTACTCCTGCTGCTACTCCGCCGGTCTACGGTACCGCACCTGCTGCTGCGGCTCCCACCCCTTACGGTGGTGCTCCACGTGCTTATGGTGCTCCCGCCGCCGTTACCACTACGCCGCCCACCCAACCTACGGGGACGCCAGTTGGCGCTACCGCGCCAACCTTCCGCCCAGCTACCGCTAGCCCTACCACCGCGGCTCCGGTACAGGCTAACCCTCGCACGATTGATAACAGCCCCAACTTCGGGCAACCGGTAGAAAATGCGGCTTCTGCACCTTCACGTACGCTCCGTGATTTAGAGAGTCGAGGTGCCACGGCAGCACCAACCAACCGCCCAGCGACTAACCCATCCACCTACGGTGCTTATCCTGCTCCCGTACCGACACCTGCCGCTGCGGCCACCCCGCCGCCCGCCCCGGCCACTTACGGTAGTATACCAACTCCATCGCCTAATGCTTATGGTACTCCCGTAGGAGCCAACTATAAACCACCAACCCAGCCTTCCAATCGGAGCTTCCATTTAGTACAAGAAGGAGAGAGCCTCTTCAGTATTTCTCGGCGCTACGGCATTACTACCGATGAGCTGCGGCAACTGAATAATCTCCGGCCTGGTGACGTCATTGTACCCTTCCAAAAATTGTACGTCAATTAGAACCATACGGACACCTATCTACTTTTAGCCAGGAACGGCGAAGGCATACGTATGGCCTTCGCCGTTCCTTGTTTACCTTTGCAAAAACCACTACTTACCGCCCATGGGCACCCTACTGCTGTTTGCTTTTGTCTCCATTGCCTTCTCTTTCCTTTGCTCCATTTGGGAGGCCGTCCTACTTTCCGTGACGCCCTCCTACGTAAAAATGAAGATGCAAGAGGGCGGTAAGACCGGAGAATTGCTCAATAAATTCAAGAATGACGTAAACGCCCCTTTAACGGCCATTCTCTCACTAAATACCGTAGCCCATACCGTGGGCGCGATTCTGGTAGGCGCAAGTACTGGGGCTGCCTTCGGTGAAGGACTGGCCTTTACCATCCCGCTTCCCGAGATAGATTTGGGCCCTCTGCATATCGATGATATCTCCGTTTCTTACGAAGTGATCGTTTCCGTAGTGATGACCCTGGCCATTCTGATCTTATCCGAGATCATCCCGAAAAACCTGGGGGCTACCTACTGGAAGCAATTGGCTCCCTTTACGGTAAAGGCACTGAACGTATTAGTGAAAATATTCACCTGGACGGGTTTCATCTGGATGTCTGATCAGATCAAAAAGTTACTCCTCCGCGGAGATGATCCGCACGGCACTGCTTTGACGAGGACAGAGTTCATCGCCATGGCCGAGGCCCAGGAGGAGACCGGCGAACTTAAAGCGGAAGAGGGGCGTATCCTGAGGAACCTACTGGCTTTTGAATCCTTAACGGTACACGATGTTATGACCCCTCGTACCGTCGTGGTAGGAGCGAAAAAGGACTTGACAATTCAAGAGTTTTACGAGAAATTCGATAATAGCCCTTTCAGCCGGTACCCCATTTTTGGGGAGACGCGGGATCAGGTGGTTGGTTACGTGCTGAAGGATATGGTGTATAAAGCCATTATCGAAGATCTAGCAAGAGAGTCCATCCAGACCATCACCAGGGAACTACTGCTAGTCCCTCAGAACACTTCCTTGCACAAACTCATCGATCTGATGCTGGAGCGCCGCGAACCGATTGCCATGGTCGTGGATGAGTTCGGCGGCATGGAAGGCATCGTCACGATGGAAGATGCGATGGAAACCCTGCTCGGACTGGAGATCATGGATGAAATGGACACCAGCCAAGATATGCAAGACCTCGCTCGCCAGCGCTGGCGCAAACGCGCTGAAGCCATGGGACTGGATCTGACGGAGATGGATGGCGCGCAAGAGGCTAGGAGCTAGACGCGCTGCGCGCTGCTAGGAGCTAGGAACTGGACACACTGCGTGTGTTGGGGAGGCTAAACCTTACTAGGAACTAGTATAGCTACTAAAAGCACAGAGTGCGTCTATCTCCTACAAGCGCAGCGTCTAAAAGGGCGATAGCCCGTCTACAAACATAGCGTCTAAATTTGCTACCTTTCGTGCAAAGAACAACCCACAATCGATGCGCTACTTTTTCCTTTTGCTTTTTCTCCCTCTTCTTTGCACCTGCGGCCGCGCCCCGGAAAATGTAGCGGAGGAACTTCCGCGACCGAACATTTTGTTCATCATGTCGGACGACCACGCGCAGCGGGCCATTTCGGCTTACACGGACGAGTTGATCCAAACGCCGCAGCTTGACCGGATTGCGAAGGAGGGGATGTTGTTTCGCAATAGCTTTGTAACCAACTCGATCTGCGCACCAAGTCGGGCGGCGATTTTGACGGGGAAGTACAGTCACCTGAACGGGAAGATTGATAACCTGAGCCCCTTTAACCCCGATCAGTGGACTTTTACCGAGGAGCTTAATAAGGCAGGTTATCGGACCTCCCTGATTGGTAAGCACCACCTGAAAGCCTTACCGCGGGGGATTGATGAATTTTACGGTTTGATCGGACAAGGGAGTTACTATACGCCAGTTTTTGTCCACAACGGCGACACACTTGACGCCGTGGAAGGCTACACCAGTACAGTGATTACGGACTACGTGTTGAGGGAACTGAAAAACATCAGCGAAGCGGATTCCGACCAACCTTTCTGCATGCTGTACTGGCACAAAGCGCCCCACCGCAACTGGATGCCAGATACCAGTGATCTGCCCGGATTGCTAGACCGCCGTTTTCCCGTACCCGCCAGCCTGCGGGACGAATACGTAGGCCGCCCGGCCGCAGAACACGCCGACATGCGAATCGCGGATATGTTTACGAGTCATGATTTGAAAGTAACCGGCGACTACCAAAACCCCGACCCAGGAACGGGGGGAGCTACTTTCATTACCAATCCCAACTTCGATCAGGTGAAGAACTTCCGCCGGCAGCTTAGCCGCCTTAGCCCGGCCCAGCGACAAGCCTGGGAACCTTTCCTGAAGGAAGTAGGGGAAGAATGGTTGGCGGTAAAAGGTACCGAAGATGAACTCGAGTGGCGGTACCAACGGTACATGCAAGATTACATCACCAGTGTGGAATCTGTCGACCGCAACGTTGGCCGGGTACTCGACTACCTGGACGAAAGCGGGTTGGCGGAAAATACCATCGTGATCTACACCTCCGACCAAGGTTTTTACCTCGGCGAGCACGGTTGGTACGACAAGCGCTTTATGTACGAAGAAAGCCACCGGACGCCCCTGATGATCCGCTATCCCGCCGTGGTTAAGCCCGGATCGGCCACGGAAGACCTCGTGCTGAACATCGACCTGGGCGCTACGCTACTTGATTTTGCAGGAGTTACCCCACCCGAAGAAGTGCAAGGGCGTAGCCTACGGCCCATCCTGGAAGGAGCAACTCCTGAAGACTGGCGGGATGATATCTACTACCGCTACTACCAGCAAATGAACAGCTACCACCGGGTAGCGCGTCACGAAGGAGTACGTGACGGTCGTTACAAGCTCATCCATTTCACGGAAGAAGGCTTCGAAGGCTACGAATTATACGACCTGGAGACCGACCCGGAAGAGATGGATAACCGCATCGACGACCCCGAGCTGGAAAGCGAGAAAACCCGGCTGATGGAGCGCTTAAAGACGCAACGCGAGGAGCTTAAGGTAACGGATTAGACGAGCTACCGCTCTTTTAGACGGCCGATGGCCTTTTGGACGCTGCCGCTGTTAGGAGCTAGGGGGCTAGACGCACTGCGTGCTGTTAGGAGCTAGGGAGCTAGGAACTAGGAAACTGGATGCACTGCGCGTGCTTTTAGGCGGGCTACGCCCTTTTAGGAGCTGCGCATTTTAGCGTAAACTCTATTTATTGAATTTCGATGAAGCCTGGTTTGGAGATGGTTTCTTCGGAGTCGGTAACGGAGCGGGTTACTTTGAGGCTTACGTCGTAGGTGCCGGGGGTGGTGTAGGTGACGGAGGGAGCACTGTCGGTACTGGTGCTGGGAATACCGCCGGGGAAGGACC
>JBCDGT010000279.1:0-5426 GCA_038750915.1 Bacteroidota bacterium | reverse complement strand
ATTTTGCACAAAAAGCCAAAAAAGAGGGATTTATTCTTGGATATATTTAAATATTCAAATACTTTAGTATCTAAATGATTATAGCAGCTGTCATTTTAGTGCTACCGACACTACCACCCATCTAAACTTAAAGTAAACCATGTTAAGTAAAATCACCTGGGCCGTACTCCGGTACGGTCTCTTACTGGCTTTCCTATGCCCGGTTTTCCTGGGAGCGCAAGATTCGAAGGCAGAGCTCCACAAATACAAACCACTAAAGGTTAACCTTGATGAAAGTGGCCAAAAATACGTCCGGTTTATCCTTTGGCACCAAATGTGGGCAACGACCAACAACTTAGCGGAGGAGGGCTCTAGGCTACAAATAACGCCCGCCGCCATTCGGCGGTCTCGTGTACTTGCCTTTGCCCAAGTTTCTCCCCGCTTCCTGATTCTCACCCATTTTGGTTTGAACGGTCTCAACCCTAACAACCTCACTACCCTTGGCAACAATGGTAATGCTCCCCAATTCTTTTTGCACGGGGCCTGGACCGAATTCAAGGTGAGTAAAAGTAACGGACTTTTTATCGGTACCGGGCTGCATTACTGGAATGGTCTGACGCGCTTAAGCAGTGCCAGTACGCTGAATTTCATGACGCTGGACCAACCCCGTCCGTTCGCCCCCTGGCATAGCCTTGGCTACGGAGATCAATTTGCCCGCCACCTGGGGGTGTACGCCAAAGGACAAATTGGTAAACTGGACTATCGGGTGTCCATCAACTCACCCAGCAGATCAGCCTTAAATAATGGTGTTTCTTATGCCCCCAATAGCTCGATCACTTACAACGGAGTGAACATGGAAGACCAACAGGGTTTGCCTACCGGTAATGGGATTTACCAAGGCTACCTGCGGTACAATCTCTGGGATGCGGAAAGCTCTAAGTTGCCTTACAACGTAGGCACCTACCTAGGCGCTAAGAAAGTACTGGCCCTGGGTACTGGCTTTTACCTACACCCCAATGGGGCCTACAATAATTCGGATATCAATAAAGGCCACGTTAACGTGGGGCACTTTGCCGCCGATGCCTTCATGGACCTTCCCACGAATTTTGGCTGCCTAAATACCTACCTATCTATCATGAACTTCGACTTTGGCGAAGGTTACGTCGGCCGTTGGGCGGGAACGGGTACGGCAGTTTACGGACAAGTGGGCACTTACTTCAAGGCCCTTAAAATTATGCCCTACCTAGCTTACCAGGTTGGCGATTACGAAGGCTTCACGGAGAATATGACCTCCTTTAATGCGGGAGTAAACTACTTCATCAACGGGCATAACGCTAAACTTACCCTGGAATACCACCAGATCCGTCGGGATTTGACCGCCACTCGGGGGGACGTCTCCCAGCTGAGAATGCAGGCGCACATTTACCTTTAGTAAGTGACATCAGCGATCAGCATAAACCATCTACTACTAATCTGACCATAAATAAGTCGAAATGAATATGATTAAAGAAACGCCTCCCGAGAGCGGAGGCGGCAGAGCCAAAAGAGTGGCTTACTGGAAAGCTAACCTGAGCTACCTGATTGGTTTGCTTACGGTTTGGTTCATAGTAAGCTATGGATTCGGAGTACTTCTCGTAGACCAAATGAATAGTTTCCACATTGGTGGGGCAAAACTAGGCTTTTGGTTTGCCCAACAAGGGTCCATTTACGTCTTTGTCCTCCTGATTTTCGTCTATGTTTACTTGATGAATAAGCTGGACAAGAAGTACGGCTTTTCCGAAGGGTAATTCTTTACCCTTGTACGCAACCACACACTCTATCTAAAAAATTACTGTTCTTATGGACGTACAATCCTGGACTTTTCTCATCGTAGGGCTCACTTTTGCGCTTTACATCGGCATTGCCATCTGGGCAAGGGCCGGTTCCACCAAAGAATTCTACGTGGCCGGTGGTGGGGTACACCCCTTTGCTAATGGCATGGCCACGGCCGCGGACTGGATGTCCGCTGCCTCCTTCATTTCCATGGCGGGAATCATCAGTTTTGCCGGCTACGACGGTTCGGTTTACCTGATGGGGTGGACTGGAGGTTACGTATTACTAGCCTTATTACTGGCTCCCTATCTCAGAAAATTCGGTAAGTTCACGGTCCCTGACTTTATCGGCGACCGTTACTACAGTAATACCGCCCGCACGGTTGCCGTCATTTGCGCCATTGTTGTTAGCTTCACCTACGTAGCGGGGCAGATGCGTGGCGTAGGCCTCGTATTCAGTCGTTTCCTCGAAGTCCCCATTAATACGGGCGTAATCATTGGTACCGCCATCGTCTTTTTCTACGCCATTATCGGTGGGATGAAAGGTATTACTTACACACAGGTAGCCCAGTACTGCGTGCTGATTTTCGCCTTTATGGTTCCAGCTTTTTTCATTTCCATGAATATGACTGGAAACATTATCCCTCAGTTCGGTTTCATCGGTGAGATGAGTGACGGAAGCGGATTATCCCTACTCGACAAACTGGATGGCTTGCACCGAGACCTCGGCTTTGCGGAATACACCGATGGTAGTAAATCTACGATTGATGTTTTCGCCATCACCTTTGCGCTGATGGTAGGAACAGCGGGATTACCCCACGTTATTGTCCGCTTCTTTACCGTTCCTAAAGTTAAGGATGCACGGATATCCGCTGGTTGGGCCCTTCTCTTAATTGCAATTTTATACACTACCGCACCAGCTATTGCGGCCTTTGCTCGTACCAACCTCATCGACACGATGCATAATCAGCCCTACACGGAGATGCCCGATTGGTTTACCAAGTGGGAAGATACGGGCTTGATTGCCTGGACGGACAAAAACCAGGATGGTATTATTACCTACGGCCCTGGTAAAATGGAAGATGCTGCGGTGGCCAACGAAGTTTACATTGATCGGGACATCATGGTGCTCGCTAATCCGGAAATTGCCCAGTTACCCAATTGGGTAATCGCCCTAGTAGCTGCGGGTGGCTTAGCTGCTGCCCTGAGTACGGCAGCGGGGCTTTTACTCGTCATCTCTACGGCCCTCTCCCGCGATCTGATGAAGATGCAACTCAAGCCCAACATGAGTGAAAAGGAAGAGCTCTGGTGGGCCCGCGGCGGTGCCGCTGGTGCAGTCATCATCGCTGCCTACTTCGGAATTAACCCTCCCGGTTTCGTAGCCGCAACGGTGGCCCTGGCCTTTGGTCTGGCTGCGGCCAGTTTCTTCCCGGCCATCACACTGGGTATTTTTGATAAACGCATGAACCGGCAGGGGGCGGTGTCCGGTATGATTGTTGGTATTCTGCTGATGTTTGGGTACATGTCTGTCTACAAACTAGGTTGGTTCGTTGGGGAGATCCCCCCCAAGTCTAGCTGGTGGTTTGGCATTTCTCCCGAAGGATTCGGTACCGTTGCGATGATGGTTAACCTGATCGTTTCTATTGTCGTCAGCCGGATGACGCCACCACCCCCACAGGAGGTACAGGACATCGTGGAGGACATCCGGATTCCGAAAGGGGCCGGCGTAGCCCACGCTCACTAATCATTTTGCGCGGTCGTAGGTGCCGAGTACCGAAAGGTAATTTGGAAAATAAGTGTTATTGTTACCCTTGCTTTTCAAACCTACTCGGCACCTGCGGTCCGCGTCAAAATGATTAAACCTTAAAAGCGACATGCCCTCCCGAAGACGCCAGGCACTAATCGCCCTATTCTTTGCGGCGGTTTTTTTACTGAACTACCCCTTGCTCCTCCTTGCGGAAAGCTGGGGGGAGGGCTTCTTTCCTTGGCCAATTCTTTACCTACTGATCGTGTGGGTGGGGGTGATTGCCGGTGTTGGGTACCTGAGTCGAGGTAAAAAAAGAGGGGTATGAACGGACTTGGCCTGATTTCCCTGTTCTTACTTTATCTGTCCGTGCTTTTTGGCATTGCTTGGGCAGTAGAAAGTGGAGTGGGAAAGTTAGACCGGTTCTTCCGCACTCCTTACAACTACGCGCTCTCGCTTACGGTCTACTGCACTGCCTGGACCTATTTCGGGTCCGTTGGCTTAGCAGCAGAGGAAGGATTATTATTCCTTGCTATTTACCTCGGCCCGTTGATGATAGCACCAATTTGGCCCTTCTTGATCCGCAAAATGGTAGGTATTTGTAAGGAAGAGCGCATTACCTCTGTACCGGATTTCATCAGTAGCCGCTTCGGTAAAAATCGTTCCCTAGGGTTAATCTCCGCAATTTTCTTCATTATTGGCGTGGTGCCCTATATCGCGCTTCAACTCAAGGCAATTGCCGCCATCTTTGATTTGTTCACTACTTCCTCCATATCGACCATCGACAAGCCATTCTACCGGGATAATGCTTTGCTGTTAACCCTGGTACTGGCCCTATTTACGATGGTCTATGGAGTACGCCGACTTGACGCAAACGAACGGCACGCCGGAGTAATCGCCGCCATCTCTTTCGAGGCAGTATTTAAACTCGTCGCTTTCCTGGCGGTGGGAGTACTTATTTGTACCAACTTCTTCGGAAATGATGCCGCCTTCAGCTTCCGCGACGCTCTGGCCCACGATAGCCTCAAGGGGCTTTGGAGTTTCACCGCCGCTGGGATCGATGGTTGGGACTGGTTTTGGATTACGCTGGCAAGCATGTGTGCGGTGATACTGCTTCCCCGTCAATTTCACGTAGCGGTAGTGGAAAATAACCAACCGGAAGACATCCACCGGGCTGCCTGGGTTTTCCCCCTTTATCTACTGCTAATTAACCTGTGCGTTATACCGATTGCTGCAGCCGGTGTATTATACTTTAAGACCAACCTAGCGGCGGATGCCGATACCTTCGTTTTAACACTTCCTCTAGCACTGGGGTATAAGTGGGTGGCCTTACTGGCCGCGGTTGGTGGTTTTGCTGCCGCAACCGGAATGGTCATTATGTCCACTATTTCCTTGAGTTTAATGATCGGAAATAACATCATTCTGCCTTACCTCTTTTCCTTTGATCGGCCAGCCGTCGGGGCAAGTTCCGATCTAAGCAAACCTTTATTGAATATCCGTCGCTTGCTGGTAGCGGTTGTCTTGTTGCTAGCTTACGGCTATTACCGTTGGGTCGCCTCTCGCTACTCCTTAGTTGCCATCGGACTTATCTCCTTTGCTGCAGTTGCTCAGTTTGCTCCTAGTGTTTTGTCGGCGCTGTACTGGAAGTCCGCTACCCGCCGGGGCGTGATGATTGGTCTGTTACTGGGCTTTGCCGTTTGGGGCTATACCCTTGCCCTGCCTACCATGGCCGTCGCGCTACCAAGCTTACAAACCGTTGTCGAATCGGGTCCTTGGGGGCAAGCTTGGCTGCGGCCCCAAGCTTTATTCGGTACTGAGGGAATGTCCTCCATTGCTCACGGAGTCTACTGGAGCTTGCTGGTTAACGTCGGTGGCCTGGTACTGGGTAGCAT
>JBCDGT010000278.1:0-5440 GCA_038750915.1 Bacteroidota bacterium | reverse complement strand
CTGGCTCCGCAGGTTGTAGCGGAAGTACTCCATGATGTCCTTATCCCCGGAGATGAAGGCACCGAAGCCGGACATCGCCTTAGCGAAGGTGGAGAAGTAAACGTCAATTTGATCCTGGATGCCCTGTGCTTCACCGGCGCCCATGCCAGTTTCGCCGAGGGTGCCGAAGCCGTGAGCATCGTCGACGAGCAGGCGGAATCCGTATTCTTCCTTGAATGCGCAAATTTCTTTCAGGATACCTTGTTCTCCGCGCATGCCGAAGACCCCTTCGGAAATGACAAGGATGCCAGAGTTGCGTTTTTCTGCTTCTTTTTTGGCTTGCTTGATGCGCACCTCAAAGTGTTCGATGTCGTTGTGCTTGAAGGCATACTTGGGCCCCTGGTGCATACGGATACCATCCATGATACAGGCGTGATCGTCACGGTCGTAAACAACAACGTCGTGGCGATTCAGGCAAGCATCAACTACCGACATAATGCCCTGATAGCCGAAGTTGAGCAAGATGGCTTCTTCCTTCTGGGTAAACTCAGCGAGTTCTTTTTCGAGCTGCAGGTGAGCATCGGTTTCACCACTCATAATACGGGCGCCCATGGGGTAGGCCATACCGTAGTCGCGAGCGGCATCGGCATCCGCCTTGCGCACTTCCGGATGGTTGGTCAGGCCGAGGTAGGAGTTGATACTCCAAATGATGTATTCCTTGCCGCGGAACTGCATCCGTGGGCCAAGCTCTCCTTCGAGCTTAGGAAAAGAGAAGTAGCCGTGGGCTACGTCTTGGTACTGCCCTAAAGGGCCTTTATGGTTGAACTTCTCAAAGAGATCCTTCATAGTCAAGAGTACTTTTGCAACCGCAAAGATACAATGACTTTTTGGGCTGGATGTTGACGGTAGTGTCAAGTTAGGCGGAAAAGGAAACACCGTACACTAATTACTAACAACCAATTACTAATAATGCGCGGCCGCAGGTGCAAATGCTGATTTGATAAGTAGCAAAGCGGGATAGTTACGTTATAACGAGGGCGCTACCTGCAAGTCCGGAACGCGGAGATGCAACTAGCGGAATTAAGCGACTGTCCTTGAAGAAGAACTACTCCTTAATTTCTACCCACTATGCGTTTCCTTTCTACCCTACTTCTTTCCGTGCTCTGCTGTGTGTTGGTCGCCCAAAAGCCTCCTTCTCCAAAGGAGGTGGAAAACTACCTTGATGCTTTTGCTGCCAACCAGCTGGACGCTTTCAAGATCCCTGGTTTGTCCATTGGAGTAATACATAATGGAGAAGTGATTTACGCCAAATCTTTCGGGCTACAATCAGTAGTCACCGAAGCGCCGATGACGACAAAGTCGCTGTTTCACATGGCTTCCGTTTCGAAACCTTTTGTAGCCACGGCCTTGGTAATCGCCGAAGCTGAGGGCTTGCTTGGATTAGACGATAAGCTGGTAGACCACTTGCCTTACTTCAAGATGGCGACGCCCGCCTATAAAAAGATCACCCTCCGGCAGATGCTTACCCATACTTCTGGCATTCCTGACGTGGAAGACTACGATTGGGGTAACCCCGACGTCAGTGATGCGGCGGTCGAGGCTTACTCTAAATCATTCGCGGAAGTGGAGCTGGACTTCCCGCCGGGTACAGATAACCGGTACAGCAATGCCGCCTTTGACCTACTGGCGGACGTAATCATGAAAACATCCGGGATGACCTTTGAGGAATACGTTAGTACCAGGATTTTAAAGCCGATTGGTATGGAAGAAAGTGCTTTTGCCAAGCCAGCCATCGACCCAGCCTTAGCCACGGACTCTCACATTTCCACGGATGCCCTAGAAATTGGGGTAAACCCGATTTACCCTTATAACCGTATCCACGCCCCGAGTTCTTCCCTGCATTCGAACGTAGATGATATGCTCCGCTGGGCCAAGCTCTACTTAGGCAAAGGGGAAATTGACGGAAACACCATCCTAAGCTCCGCCCAGTACGAAGCACTGACTACGGTGAACTACCAACCCAAGAAAGGGACGCCGGTATGTCTCAGCTGGTTTAAGGCTAAGGCGCACGGTGATGATTTCTACGTGCACAGCGGTGGAGATCCCGGCTATCGCACCTTTTTTGGCTTTATCCCTGCTCAAGGATATGCCGTTACCGTCATGGGTAACAGCGACCTGGCGCGCTCTTCTCAGTTGGCCGGCATCATTACGGCTTACGTGCTAAAAGGAAAAGAACGTGATTGGCCCAAACCGCCGATCCACCTGGGTATCGGGAAGATCATGCTGCGCGAAGGGATCACCGCCTTCCGGGAAGCCTGGGAACGAGAAGCGAACGCTAACCCCCTTAAGTATGAAGTTGAGCCCCATTACCTAGACGACCTCGGTTACCACCTTATTGATAGCGGCCATCCGGATAAGGCCGTTGATGTCTTCAAATTTATGGTTGAGTTAGAGCCCAAGGAGGCAGGTTGGTATGACTCCGTAGGAGATGCCTACCGGGCTCTTGACAACACTGAAGCTGCCCGTAAGTGGTACACCATTGCTTCGGAAAAAGGTTTTGCTCCTTCGCTTGAGAAACTGAAGGAATTAGAGTGATAAGTGAATGGTGAATGAGCGCATGAATAGTTGCCTCCATTCTTGCGCATTCTCACATTCACCATGCTCTCTTAATGTCCACCTTCTTGTAGCAGGTAGGCTACAATATGCTGGTGGCCATTCCGTGAAGCAGCTGCTAAGGCGGAACCTTGGCCATTATTACGAACGTTAACGTCGGCTCCTTTTGCGACCAGTAGTTTAACGATACCTAAGTGCCCGTTTCTGGCCGCAGCGTTGAGGGCCGAGCCTTGTCCGTTGGTCTGGGCATCCAAATCAGCTCCGCTATCGGCTAATAATTCCACGATGTTGTGGTGGCCGTTCCTCGCTGCAGCGTTCAAAGCGGAGCCTTGGCCGTTGTTTTGTACGTCGAGATTAGCCCCTTTATCGATCAGTAAGCGGACCATCTCTATTTGCCCGTTCCTAGCCGCGGCGTTGAGGGCGGAGCCTTGGCCATTGGTTTGTACATCGAGGTTTGCCCCCAGTTCAATCAGTAGTTTAGCCATTTCGAGTTGTCCATTTCTGGCTGCGGCGTTGAGAGCAGAGCCTTGGCCGTTGGTTTGATGATCCAGGTTGGCGCCTAAGTCTGCTAGCAACTGTACGGTAGAAGTATTGCCGTTCCTAGCCGCAGCGTTGAGGGCGGAGCCTTGCCCATTGGTTTGTACATCGAGGTTTGCCCCCAGTTCAATCAACAGTTTCGCCATTTCGAGTTGCCCATTTCTGGCGGCGGCGTTGAGGGCGGAGCCTTGTCCGTTGGTCTGATGATCCAGGTTGGCGCCTAAGTCTGCTAGCAATTTTACGGTAGAGGTATTGCCGTTACGAGCCGCAGCGACCAGGGCGGAGCCCTGACCGTTGTTGTGTACGTTCAGGTTGGCTCCTTTTTTCGCGAGCAGTTTGATCACTTCATTGTGGCCATGGCGGGCAGCGGCATTAAGAGCCGATCCTTGCCCGTTGGTCTGAGCGTCGATGTTGGCGCCATTCTCTAGCAGTAAGGCTACGGTTTCCGTGCGTCCCTTCCTTGCTGCGGCGTTGAGGGCGGAGCCTTGCCCGTTGGTTTGGGCATTGATTTCGGAGCCTTCGGCTAGGAGGAGTTTTACGAGGCCGTTGTGTCCACCCCTAGCGGCAGCGATCAGGGCCGAACCATGAGCATTGGAATTATTCTTGATGTTGGCACCTTCTTGCAGGAATAGTTTTACAAATTCCGTATTGCCGAGACCAGCGGCTACGGTAAGCGGCGGAGCATCTTCCCTAGCGTATTCATTGACTTTTGCTCCTGCGTCGAGTAGTACCCGCACGATTTCCATATTACCGGTCCTAGCAGCGGCAACAAGGGGGGTCCGGTCGTGCATCCGTTTCCAGGTGTAGTTGCCATTGGCCTGAACGATGGTCTCGTATTCTGGGGTTGGGTCAGTGCAATTTGGATCCAGGCTTTTCAGGAGTTCCTTTACCTGCTCTAGGTTGTCTTCACGGATGGCCTTGGTAAGTTCTCCACAGTCTGCTATGGTTGTAGGCGTTTTCACTTTTTTCTTGGTCGTGAACGAGTAATTAGTACCTACCATAATTGGCGTACTGCTAGCAACCATCGAACCGGCTAAGCAGAAGAAAAGTAGCAGGAAAGAGCTGTTAAGGGCAAACTGATGGCGGCTGGTCAAATTAGTTGAATACTTGAAGGGCATACTCATTGGTCTTTTTGGCGATTTTGAATGGGAGACATTGGTCGGCTTACACGGCGGAAGTACCATACTAAGCAGAAGCCAATTACCTTGAGTACTTCGCAAGTCGGGAAAGGTTACACCTAGCCAAAATAAAACTATCATTGCACCTGCGCCCGCGCCCAAATTCATGAGCATACTATCTTCGCCCCTATGTACACCTCCGACCAACAACGGCATTACTTCGACCGCTCTAAAAATCTCCTGGAAGATCAGAATAAGCAAGCTGCTAAGGAGCTGGTGACGGAGTTGCAAGAAATCCTACGCTACCACGAATGGCGCTACTACGTACAGGACGACCCCGTCCTGAGTGACTACGAATACGATACCCTCTACAAAAAACTGGAAGCGCTCGAAGCGGACCACCCCGAACTCGTAAGCCCGGACAGCCCCACCCAGCGCGTTGGGTCGGATCTGACGGGCGATTTTCAGAGTGTGCCACACCTCGTGCCGATGCTCTCCCTGGGCAATAGCTACAACGCCGAAGACCTAGAGGAATTCGATAAACAGGTGAAGCGCATGTTGAATATGGAGGAGACCACTCCGCTGGCCTACGCGGTGGAGCCTAAATACGATGGCGGTACCATCGTTTTGGTTTACGAAAACGACCAGCTAGTGCGCGCCGCTACGCGGGGTAACGGGGTGCTGGGCGAGGAGATGACGCATAATGCTCGGGTAATTAAATCCATACCCCTGACGGCTAAGTTCAGTAAGTATGGCCTCTACCGGGTGGAGGTGCGCGGGGAAGTGATTATCCGCAAAGACCGTTTTGCTAAAATGAATGCACAGCGCGAAAAGGAAGGTAAGACCCTCTACGCTAATCCTCGAAACACGGCTACTGGTGGCCTGCGGATGAAGAGTCCCGCCGAAGTGGCCGATCGGAACTTGGAAGCCTTTATTTACAGTTTTGGCTACGGTGTTGATGAAGCTGGAAACGATGCCATTCAAGCCCTAGGTACGCACACTGAAACCCTTGACGTACTCACGGAGTTAGGCTTCAAAGTACCGGCTACCGGTTATGAGCGAGAGCAGGCAAAAGACATCGCCACCGCCGCCGCTTTCTGCGCCAAATGGGAAGCGCAACGGGAAAAATATGCCTACGAAATCGATGGAATGGTGGTAAAGGTGGATGACCTAATACTACAGGAAAGAGCGGG
>JBCDGT010000277.1:0-5441 GCA_038750915.1 Bacteroidota bacterium | reverse complement strand
TCCAAAGCTTTCGTTTGCAGGTACTCACCAGTTTCCGTTAACCGGATAATGTCTCCGGGATTCGAATGCTGCACAGCTTCCCACAGGGTATTGGTACCAGCCGCTACGTCTATCGTTTTCCCCGTTCCGAAATGTTGCTCGTCTTCTACACCGGGGTACCAACTCACGCCCGTATTTTCCGTGGTCGCCATATATTTAAGTCCGGCCCGCATGCTATCTCCAGCCACGGTATTACGAGGGATTTTTATTCCCTTTTCAATTTCGTCTAACTCAATCTCCTCCTGTTTGAATCCCTCCGTTTGCAATGGTTCAATTCCGGGTGATAGCAAGTTATTCTTGAAAGTTATACCACTGATGTCATCGAAGGCGGCAAAAATGTCAAGCTCGTCATTGTGGACGAATACGTTATCAGTTAGCTCCGTTCGCTCGGGGATTGCGGACCGCTCCGCATCGCTACCAACGCAAAATTGGACGTTATCGCAATTGATGAAAACATTGTTGCTAGCACGCGAGTCGGTTACCTGAACGTAGCGGTTGAGGGGAGAATTAGGTACGCCATTCATTACCGTCATGGCACTACGAAAGCGGTAGCCGGTTAGACCTTCTAAATAATTATTGACTACCGTTTGCTTAGCATTAATGATGCGAATGCCGCCAGTATTGGCCACCCCATTACCAAAGAAAAAGTTATTGGCGATGGTTACCTCATTACCGTGGCGAATCGTTAGGGTTCCCGTCGATTCAAAGAAGGTATTGCCCCGGAAGATATTCTGACCGCTCTTATTGGAGATGATTTCCACCTCCCCATTACATTTGTAAAAATAATTGGATTCAACGAGCGTATTGGAGTTACTCTGGCAGTAATGGCTGGTGCCAATGCGAAGGGTTTCCCCGCCATTGGAGCCCAGCACGGCGCGATGCCCAAAGTAATTATGATCGATGCGGTGAAAGTTCTCCCGGCTAGCCTCCGTATTAAGCCGCACCGCCAAGGTGACCCCTTGATTACGTTTGCCCGTTAGATAGTTGTGATCGAAACGATTGTGCTTTCCGTAGAGGGCTACCCAGTAGTCGCTATCGTAGCGTTCGGGAGGGTTATAATTATCAATAACGCATTCGGTTACCCGACAATAATTGCAGAGGGTTACTTTATCGGTACGAAAAGAAATCACCTCACTCGTAGGGGTATAGCCATTCCGAAAAACCAGCCCCTCCACCAGTAGGTGATCTCCTGAGATGCTAAGGTTAGATTGGCCCTCGAGGAATACTTTACCTTTTTCTTCAGCCCGAAGTATAATCGGTGCTGCTGAAGTGCCCCTACCGGTGAACACTAATTCTACATCTCGATAGGTACCATTTGCGAGGGTCAGTACATCGCCCGGTTGGGCGGTAGCGATGGCGGCAGTAAGGCCGTCCAGATCAAGCACCAAAGTTGCCTTCTCTCCGCAACTTGCTAGCAGCAAGAAAGCGAATAGTGCCGGAAAGCTATTCTGAAAAAATCGGTACATAAATAGTTATTTGCGGTAAGCATTGATCGATTGTCAATAGACTCAAGACGCCCATTCCGAAACGGCACCCGCTACGGTAATACAAAAATCTGACGTGGTCGAAGTCTAGTACAACGAGCTGCAGAAGGGTAAGTACAAGTAGATTAAATAAGCCGGCCAATAAGCGAAGGCCTCCTATGTTTTAAAGAAGTCAGCTAGGTAAACTTTACGCAGATCGTGATTGGGTGGTTTGCATAATTGAACTTACTTAAGATTTGTTTTTGTCGACTAAAGAGCTACTGAATTCGCTCACATCTTTGAGGTGTTTTTGCATGGTGCGAGCAGCTCCATCTACGTCTTGGTCTTGTACGCAGCGAAGGATAGCTTCGTGTTCATCGAGTGTTTTCAGGTCCTCTTCCTTACCGCAGACATTGTATTTACGGTAATAGCTAAGAATATCCGGCGTAATGATGAGCATCAAGGACTTAAGCACCGGGTTTTTACTGGCTTCAGCCAACTTGAGGTGGAATAACAAGTCTTCCTCCACGGCCGAATCCCCAGCACGTAGTTTGACCTCGTAGGCTTTCAGGGCATTTTTAATCGCGGCAAGATCATCCGTTGTTCGCCTTTTCGCCGCCAGGCGGGCAGCTTCCAGTTCCAGTAGGACGCGCGTCTCTACTAAGGAAGCAAAGTCGTGCTCTTCAATAGCTAACACGTCAGTAATCAGACCTTCAAGCGCAGCAATACCCATACCAGCAACCACCGTACCGCTTTGCGGCAGCGTTCGGAGGATGCCATAAAATTCAAGTTTCTGAATGGCATCACGCACGTTGCCCCTGCTTACCCCCATACGTTCCGCCATTTTACGCTCTGCGGGCAAACGATCGCCAGGCGCCAACTGCCCCGTAGTGATTAAGCCCCGTAATTGTCTGATGATGATATCAACAGGGCTTTCTATCTTAATTTCACTCAGATTATCTAACATGGAGAGGATTAAATGGTGACTTGTTGGCTCAAATATAGGTAAACTAAATTGGTTGACCAAATTTGGTTGACCAATTTAGTTTTTTTCCTTGATGTCTATCTCTACGGTGGTCAACCCAACGGGATAGCTTCCAGAAATAGCCTTTAGCATTTGCTGGTATATTTCCGTGCCTTGCTCAAAGTCGGCTTCTCCTAATTCTAGGACCAATACGGGAACATCCTGCTGTCCGCGGAAATAATTAAAGTAGGCTGTTTGGACGGAAGCCAGGTAATCATCTTTGATTTCCTGTTCGTAGGTGCGGCCACGTTTAGCGATATTAACCTGCAGAGCGGCTACCGGCCGATGAAGGTAAACGATAAGATCTGGGTTAGGAAAACCAGCGTCCATTACCTGAAAAAGGCGGGTAAACAAGCGGAATTCTTCCTCGGGTAAGGTATTACGGGCGAAGAGTAGGGTTTTCACGAAGATGTAATCCGCAATAACGCCACTGGTAAATAAATCTGCCTGTGCTAGTTGGTTTTGTAATTGTTTATGGCGCTCGGCCATGAAGAACAGTTCTACGGGGAAGGCATAGCGCTCGGGTTCCCGGTAGAAAGGCGGCAGGAAGGGATTGTCACTGAATTCCTCTAGGATTAGGCGACGGTTAAAATCTTTGGCCAAGCGGCGGGAAAGGGTGGTTTTGCCGGCGCCGATATTGCCCTCGATAGCGATGAATGTAGGTAGGTCGATGGCGACTGGGTATTTTGGTATTTTGGTCCGTTAGTCTTTTAGTACTTTCGGCAATGATACTACGCAACGCAGACATTTCCAGTATGCTGACCATAGCTTTAGGCGCTAACTTAGGTGATCGCCACGCCACCTTATCGCGGGCAAGGCAATTGATTACGGAGCGGATCGGCCCCCTTATCGCCGCTTCCAGCGTGCTGGAAACCAAAGCTTGGGGTGTGTTAGATCAACCAGATTTCCTCAATCAGGTGATTATTGTCGATTCAACGTATGTGGGCGCGGCCGCAGGTGCAAAGTCCGGTTCGATAAAAGCATACTTGCACAAACTGCTGGACACCACGCAAGCCATTGAGCATGAACTCGGACGCCAGCGTGAGATCAATTGGGGGCCAAGAACCTGCGATATTGACCTCATCTTCGTCGGTGATCTCCGCTATGAAGACGAGCGCTTAAGCCTCCCCCACCCCTGGTGGCGGAAACGGGACTTCGTCGGTGGTATCATCGAGCGGGAATTGGCAGAGTTTTTGTTGCCTTTATACTAGTTATATTGGCAATCGATCTGGCCGAGATGTACCCAAGTAAGAAGTCAGTACAACTAACTATTGAACTAAACTCAGCGCTCACGAGGTGAGCATCAACCGACATTGCACCTGCGACCGCGCCAAATTTTTGTACGCTACTAAATATTTGGCACTACTCCGACGGACTGTTTACACCAGTAATGCCCGCAAAGCCACTACGTCCAACAGTCGCACCTTGCGCCCCTCCGTGGTTAGCAATTTATCGCGCTTAAAGTCAGAAATGGCCCGGATGACGCTTTCCTTCGTCGCCCCGACCATCTGGGCTAGTTCTTCCCGGCTGAGTTCAATATCTCCTCCTTCGTGCCGCTCGTATAGATCACAGAGAATGAGTGCTGTTCTGCGGCGGACACTGTCGTAAGCTTGGTGCACCAGCTGGCTGCTGCGTTCTACTACCCTACCAGCCAGTAAGTGCATCAGTGCTTCGGCAACGGTCCGTTCTTGATTAACCAGTTGCAGAAACTTTTCTTTGGGTAGTAACTCGCACTCTAAGGTAGCCGTAGCTACTTTTGCCGAATAGTGAAAAGGCTCTGCTTCCAGCACGGAAGGGATGCCAAAATATTCACCGGGGCCCTGCTCCGCTAGAATGTAGTCACGACCATATTCGTGGGACCGGCCAAGTAGCACCCTTCCCTTCTTAATCCGATAAATGAAATGGGCATTGTCCCCCTCCCTAATCACCTGCTCTCCGCGGTCGAACACCTTTACTCGACCTTCATCTACAAAAGCCTTTTCCAGAATGCCCCGCCCTCGCTCCGGATCACTAAGGCTAGGTTGTGGTCGGGCTTCCACCAGAGCAGGTCCGCGTAAGGCCGCCTTCCTAAGTCTGGTTTGCACCACCTTCAACAATTCATCTTTATAAAAAGGCTTAGTGATATAGTCGTCGGCTCCGAGGTTCATACCCCGGCGGATATCTTCTTTCTCGGTACGCGCGGTAATGAAGACAAAAGGGATACTAGCCGTTCTTTCGTTTTCACCAAGGAGGTTCAACACTCCGAAACCATCTAATGCAGGCATCATGACATCACACAGGATCAAATCGGGCGGTGTTTCCATGGCGGCCTTCACCCCTTCGATACCATCTTTAGCTTGGGTGACCGTATAGCCATACAATTCGAGTATTTCAGCTAAGTTATCCCTGACTTCCTCATTATCCTCAATTACTAGGATCTGCTTACTCATTTATCTTCTTTTTCTATCCCATCGAGCCATACCGTAAAGGTAGACCCCTCTCCGAGTTGGCTCTTGAAAGTGAGCTCTGCCTCCATCAGCTCAACGTAATGTTTAACGATGTTAAGTCCCAAACCAGTCCCTTTCACGTTTTCCACGTTTGTAGCTCGGAAGAAGCGATCAAAAAGGTGCTTCTGGTCCTCTTCGGGAATTCCGATCCCGCGATCAATAATACTGATAAAACAACGTCCGTCTTTAAGGCCAGTAGCTACCGTTACCGGATTTCCCTCTCCGGAGTATTTTGCTGCATTAGAAAGTAGGTTGACCAACACGTGCCGTAAGAGCTTTGCATCCGCCACAATGCGCTGTGGCTCATCGGCTAGTGATAAAATAACTTCTTGGCCGGGCTTAAATTGGCCTTCACTACTCTCAATACTCGTAGAAATAAGGGCCCTTAAATCAATTAATTTTGGCTTGAATTCAATCTTTCCCTGTTCC
>JBCDGT010000276.1:0-5451 GCA_038750915.1 Bacteroidota bacterium | reverse complement strand
TAACGTGAGGTGCGCAGTCTATTCTACTGATAAAGAGTTCTATATCATGGAGATGAGGTAGGATTTTTGCAAATTGAATGATTCTCAAGGCATTCAACTGCAAAACCTACCTCATGTTGACACAAGATAAGTCAGATAAACTCATATCCATTTTCGTTGATTTCGATGATTTGGTACAGCTTGTCCATTGCCAAATGCTGCCATCGCAGCGAGCTGCGTTTGGCTTTTCTAGTCGGATGTCGATAAGTGAGATAGCCAGTATTCTCATATTCTACCACCACTCTGAATACAAGAATTTCCAGTACTACTACCATTCAATGGTTGAATTGGAACTCCGTCATTACTTCCCTTGTCTATTGAGTTATAAGCGTTTCTTACGTCTTATTGAGCATGTTTTACCTTACATGTTGGCCTTTCGTCACTGGCAATGTAGACAGAGTGAACTGACTCAGCTTTATTTCATTGACTCGAAAAGACTGCCGGTATGTCATAATCGTCGAATAGCGTCTCATCGGGTTTTCAGAGGCATTGCTCAAAGAGGTAAATCATCAACAGGTTTCTTCTATGGTTTCAAAGTACACCTGATTATCAATAATTTAGGTCAAATCATGCAGTTCGCTTTCACTCCTGCTAAC
Organism: Bacteroidota bacterium; assembly: GCA_038750915.1. Taxonomy (GTDB): domain Bacteria; phylum Bacteroidota; class Bacteroidia; order Chitinophagales; family Saprospiraceae; genus Neolewinella. Next base: position 4,816 of record JBCDGT010000276.1, on the reverse strand, counting down.
GTGGCTGACAATAACCATGATTTACTACGACAGCTTTCTCAGGGGATCAAGGGGCGTTGCTATGGCGATAAAGGATATGTCTCCTCGATCTTTGAAGAGCTCTTCCAAAAGGGCTTTCGTTTAGTGGCTAAATTGCGCGACAATATGAAGAACAAACTATGCGAAATACAGGATCGGTACGGGATGGCTAAGCGAGGTTTGATTGAGTCGGTCAACGATTTACTGATGACAATATGTGACATCGAACATACTCGACATCGCAAACCCGAAAATGCATTTACTCATATGGCCGCAGCTCTAGTCGCATATGGTTATTTAGACCGTAAGCCAAAAGTCCAGTTCTCTCTAAACGAATAGACAGTCAAATCCGCGCACCTCACGTTAGTAGTATGCCAACTACTAACTACCATCAACTAAATACTACCCTATACCTTGCACCTGCGTGCGCGCCAAAGTATCTTGCGGCATGATCTCTTCTCCTGCCATTCAGCTACTTTCATGTCAGCGCCATTTATTTCCAGAAAAGGCGGTAGTAGGCTACCTCAACGGCGCTTCCCGAGCTCCACAGCTGAAAAGCGCCGCGGCCGCGGGCCGCGCGGCACTCGCCTGGCGGGAGGAGAACTCCAGCATGCCCATCCCCGAGTTTTTTGGGCCGGTGGAGCGGATCAAAACCGCCTTCGCCAAGCTGATCAATAGTGAGGAACCACAACGGGTAGCCCTCATCCCCGCCGCGAGTTACGGCATTGCTACGGCGGCCAAGAATGTGCCGCTGCGGAAAGGACAAAATATCATTATCGTAGCGGATCAATTTCCCAGTAACTATTATGCCTGGGCCGAAAAATGTAAACGAACTGGTGCCGAATTACGAATTATTGCCCGCCCCGAAGCCGGGAGCAGTGATCGCTGGAGCGAGCGGGTGCTGGCGGCAATTGATCGAGATACTGCGGCAGTAGCCATTGCCAATATCCACTGGGCCGATGGTACCTTATTCGACTTGGGGGCACTCCGAAAAAGAACCGACGAAGTGGACGCTTGGCTGGTGATCGATGGGACCCAGTCAATTGGAGCGCTACCCTTCGACGTGCAGACCATCCGGCCAGACGCGCTGATTGCTGGCGGATACAAGTGGCTTATGGGGCCTTACGGCTGTGGCTACGCTTGGTACGGCCCCCGCATGGACAATGGGCGCCCCTTAGAGGAAAATTGGATCAATCGAGCTGGCAGCGAGGACTTCCGAAACTTGGTGAATTACCGGGAAGAATACCGGCCGTTGGCCGGGCGCTACTCCGTAGGCGAACATTCTAATTTTATCATGGCTCCAATGCAGATTGCCGGCTTGGAACAGGTCAACGAATGGGGGCAGGATAATATTCAAGCCTATTGCGCCCACCTTTGGGATGCTATCACCCCTGACCTGGAAAGCCTCGGGGTCCGTATCCCCGCGGTTAGGGCGCAGCACTTAGTTGGCCTTCGTCTTCCTGAGCGGATCAAGCCAGAGCGCCTAACGGAAGAATTAGCGAAGCGTTCCTTAACGGTTAGTTACCGAGGAGATGCTCTGCGGGTGTCTCCTAACGTATATAATACCCCCGAGGAAATGATGCAGCTCCTACTCGCCATCGCTAAAGCCACCCACTAATGGCGGGTATTAGCCATCTCGATCAGCTGCTGGCGGGGATGAAGCCGGAATTACAAGAAGGCGCGTACGTTTTCCTAACCTTCCCTCCCGGCGTTCAGCCAGCGCTACCAACCGCTACGGTGGCAAGGATTCAGGAACCAGAAGGCCTTACTGCGGTAGTGCCTTTGTCTTGGGCCAACGCCAATAACTATCCTTACGAATTTGTCGCGGCCTGGATTCTTTTGCGAATACATTCTGACTTAGCGGCCGTAGGACTTACCGCCGTCGTTTCCACCGCTTTGGCTAAGGTGGGCATTAGTTGTAACGTCATCGCCGGTTTTTATCACGACCATCTTTTCGTACCAGAAGCTCAAGCTCAGAAGGCCATGGTGGCTTTACTACGTGTGACGGAGCATCAGTAGCGGGCGATGGTATGGATGGTCTCACCAACTTGTAAATTTGGTGCGGTAATTTGGGGAGGAATCGTATCGTTGTTGCGCGATATGTAGTAGATGAATTCTAATTTATTGGCCGAACCCTGAAGGTATTCCGGGTGGTCCTCCGATGGATCATAGTCTACCACTACATTCTCCGATTCAATCTGTATGGGATGCTGGGGAATATCCCAAAATTTAAGTATCCGAAAAGACAAAGGGCCCTCAGTGGTAAAGTCTGGCTGCAAGAGTGTACGCTCCGGTAGCGCTTGGTCAAGGCTTACGTTCAGTATTTTCGAACCATGGGCTTCCAGGTTGATGCGTACTTCCACTAATTCTTTCAGTTTCACCGGGCGATCGAAGTCAGGAGAAAATCTACCTTGTTTGTTGTTGAAAGACAGGTGAGCTAAGGCGTTTTTAGGGCCGCGAGCAATTACTTCCCTACCAAGAGTAAGATCATGAATGACACGAAAACCTGGCTTTACTTTCACTTTGTCAATAAATCCACAGTTATTAAAACGACGGTCTTCGCTGGGGGCGGTAGTACCATCCTGGAAATCGTTTAGTTTAGCGACATAAGCTTGGACGCCAGGATCATCAGTGTGGTTAGCGACGAGCTGGTGAGCAGAACGGACGAGGATTAAGTAATCCGTGAGGACAAAGCTTAGTAGTCCCGCACAGAAGAGGGTAATGGCGAGTTTCATCTTAGTTCAAGTTTTGTGAATCAGGGAAAAGAAGGCTGCTGAGTTCCTCTAGGTCGATACCAAGGAGCTCGAGGTTGCGACGGAGTTTGGGCAGCTCCGTTTCGATAAATTGGCTACGACGTAGCGCTACTGCGCGGTGTTGACCATCGGGGCAAACAAAAAAGCCACGACCACGCTGGGTCTCGATGATGTTCATGTCCTTAAGGTGATCGTAGGCGTGCATAATGGTGTTGGGGTTGACCCCGGCTTCAGCGGCCAGTTGGCGTACGGATGGGATTTTCTCCCCATTGGCCCAGGCTCCGCTTAACACCTGCTCAATGCCAAATTCAGCGATCTGGACGTAGATGCCGCCAGTGGACTCTTTAATTTGCATGGCTCAGGATTTTTGGTGTTGTAGGGCGAAGTAAGCCGCCCCTAACAAAAAGGCAGCAATGAGGATTAGGGTCCAAGGGGAAGTATCGAAAGGATCACCAATGCCAAAGTAGACGTCCTTGGTGGGCGTTTGATCCGTCAAAACGTTCAGATGAGACAGGCCAACGACGGAAGTGTCTTGGAGTAAAGAAAAATCGTGCAGGAAAGTGATGTGGCTTTGTATGTTGTTACGGGTGTAGATAACGTAGCTACCAATGCCAAAAAGAACAACCATGAAGATGAACCACGCGCGTTTGGCGTAGCCAAATGCAGGAGCCAGCCAGAGTAAGCTCAGGCCAATATGAGCTATCCAGCTTATGGAAATCGCGGGGAGTAAGTACACTGGGTCCGGTAGCAATATTCCCGCGGGAGCTAGCAGGGAAAAGGTAGCGGCCAATACGAAAATGGGAATAATAACGGCTAGCGGAATGACTAGCCAAATGATGGACAAGATGGCTCCGAACCTTTCCCCTTGGCTTACGGGTAGGGAAAGGAAGCGAATACCTTTGTCTTCCGTTTTGAGTTCTTTACTGACGAACTCTAGGCTAATAACAGTAGTGGCTAAAATGGCGGCGGCAACCATTAAGGCAATGACTTCATGGGCGCCAAAACTCAGGTAGCTATTAAAAATTTGCCCATTCCCAGCGTCTTTATCTGGATTGACAATGGTAGAAAAGGCAGAGAAGCCGATGAAGAAAATCGTCCCTAAGAAATAGGTGATCAAGGAAAATTCTTGGATGAATGCTTTGACGACAGCAAAAACTCTAGAGAGGCTATTCATGGTGCAGGCTGTTGGCAACCGGAAGGGCTAGGCCGCCTTCGGTAAGGGCGAGATAAAGGGTTTCTAAGTCGAAGGAAGCCGTAGAGGTACGGCCATCAGTGTGTACGGTCAGCCAGCCACCGGGGACCCTACGTGCATAGCCTTTATCCCCGTAGGGTAAGGGGGACGTAGTGAGGTTGAAGCTATAGTAACTCTGGGCGACCGTAAGCGGGAGGTGGGCGTCGATCCGGCCTCCTTTCAGGAGCATGACGTGGTCGAGCACCGGCTCGATTTCCGCAAGCAAATGGGTGGCGATGATGATGGTTTGCCCAGCTTCCGTTCCGGCAATGAGGGTGCGCCGAAACTGATCTTTGCCCTGGATATCCAAGCCCGTTGTTGGCTCATCAAGTAAGAGAAGCTGGGTACGAGTGGCCAGGGCGAAGGCTAATTGTGCCCGGCGTTTTTGTCCGAAACTAACCTTGTCGAGGGGGCGTTCGGGATCAACCCGGAAATCATTCAGGGTGTCCTGGAACAATTGCTGATTGAAGTTGGGGTAGAGCGGGCCGTAATACTTCGCAATTCTGGCGGGAGGCCATTTCGGAAAGTAAGGCTCGCTGGGTAGGAAGTAAATGCGCTGTAGTAGGTCGAGCGGACGCTTAGCGGGCGTTTGGCCGAACACTTCCAGCTTACCCGTACGGGGGAATTGGAGACCAGCAATGAGCTTCATTAGCGTGGTTTTCCCTTCGCCATTCGGAGCACAAAGGCCAGTAATACCCGGCTCCTCAATGGCGAAATTCACCCCGCTCAGCACCTCCGGACTGCGGCCATAACGGTGCGATAAATTCGTAGCGGATAGTATCATTGTTTTAGTGTACTAGTTAAGTAATACACT
>JBCDGT010000275.1:0-5459 GCA_038750915.1 Bacteroidota bacterium | reverse complement strand
CCGTAGGCGTACAAACCGGGAATGGCATCATCCCCGAAATCCGGATTATCGTCGGGGATGGAACCATCGGGATTAAGGCGATAGATCTTGCCCCGGGGATCGGATAGGTTCTGGGCAACGGTTAGTGGCGGTTGCTCGCTATCAAATAAAAGGCGCTCTCCGGCCGTGACGTAGAGTTTGCCGTCGGCTCCGAAAGTAAGTCCGCCACCGAAGTGGAAAAGTACTGAGGTGAAGGGGGGAACGGTCAGTAGTGTTTCTAAGTTTTCCAACTGGTTACCGTTCAACTGCCCACGTACGACCCTCAGGGCGTAGCCCCGCTCACTTTCCTGGGCGGCATAGGAAATATACAGCCAGCGGTTAGTGGCAAAGTCGGGGTCAAGGGCAAGGTCGAATAGGCCGGCGTTGTACTTCTGGTTCGTCCCGTGGGCGCCGGGAAAGGCATTGATTGGTGGATACAAAGTGGTATCAATGCGCAGACTATCGGCCAGGTCTTGGGGAATACCGGCAATAGTGGAACGACTACCAGTGGTCAAGTTTATCCGCAGTAAATCACCATCTTTTTCATTCAGGAGGGCCTCGTCTTCGGAGAGAAATTTCATAGACCAAGGCCTACGTAAACCCTCCATCACGGTTTCCTTCACCGGCTCGCTTGCACTAGCCGCCGTCGTATTGCTGGTGTTTTGTTGGGCGCTTTCGCAGGTGCAGAGTAGAGTGGTAATAGCAAGGAAAAGGGAGAGCCGTGAAAAGCGGAAAGCGAAATAGCACTTGCGCCAGGTCAAAAGAAAGTCCGACCCCTCGGCGGACGAACCAGCTCGTTCCTCACGGCTCGGCCGACGAGTAGTCTTACGATTGCACTGCCTCTTGCGATTTTCATTTAGCTTACGAGCTTTGCCCCTAGTGGAAGAAACTATCATGTGGTTGGATGCGTAATTTCCACAAAGCTCCCCGCAGCGAACTAAAATGCCTAATTTTTACGGGATCCAAGAGTTCGAGATTATAATTTCGGAGAAATTCCGTTACGCGTAGTTGATTTTTGTTGCGCACGAAACTTGGCAGGGGTCGTACCGACAACTTCCCGGAAGGCGGTGTAGAAGCTCGACTTCGAACCGAAACCTGCTTCAAGTCCGATCGCCTCCAGGGTGAGGTGATCATCGATCAGCATGCGGGCTTGTGCGTGCTCCACCCGGTACGTTCTTACGTAAGAAGCAAAGCTCTGCCCGAGGTTATCGTTCAACACCTGGCTGAGTTGGTGGGAGCTGCTGCCCACCGCTTGGGCCAGATCCTCTAGCTTCAGATCGGATTGCAAAAACAGTCGTTCTTTTTCCATGGTCACCTGGCAACGTGCCAGGAGTGCTGCGGCGGCATCCGCTTCAATTTTTTTATCTACATACTTAGGGCGTTCACGGACCAAGAAGTTCGTCTCCTTGCGCTGGAGGATGTACCAAAGGGCCAACAGGTAGAACACCAGGGAAAACGACAGTGCCCCCACGATGTAACTGTTGTAAGCCCCGTAGCGGTAAGCCAGGTGAACGATGACGTTGCCGACGAAGACGTTTACCCACCAAAGTTCACTGACGGTCCACCGCTTACGGCCGCGCTTAAGGACGGGCCAGAGGACACCGGCCGAAGCCACCAGGCCTATGGTCCAAACCGTATAGATAAAGTGAATGAAATAGTGGCTCCAGAAGTCTCGGTTCGTCACGTAGGGCCGCCACCAGCCAACACCAAGTACAATAGCTGTCAGCCCCGCCAACACCCACCACCAGGAGTGAGGCACCTTCTCCAAGCCATCCCGCGCAGCAACGAGGTAGGCCAAGAGCAAAGGCCCAATGAAAAAGCAAGCCGTCAACCCAATTTGCAAAAACAGGGGAGCCGTCTCCTGATTAAAGTACATGAATACGGACTTCCCGATCCGGACACTCAGCGCCAATAACAATAAACCCAGCAGGCGATTACTCAAGCGCGGAGGCCGCAGGAAAAACAGGAGGTAAACGGCTAGCAGCAGTCCGTTAAAGGCCCCAAGGGCGGAAAAGAAGAAAAGCAGCTGCGTAGAGACGGTCATTGCGAAAGGATCGACGGCTAAGATCGGATTTCTTTTTTGCTCTTTAATCGTGCGACATATCAAATTGCACGTAAGAGCAAGAGACTCCGTGCTCGCTAAGCTCGTACGATACCTGCTCATACTTGTTCGCACCTAAAGAGGCTTAAGATATGCTGGTAGAGCCCCTTGTGGGCGATTTGGTACGAGCGTGGGGTGGATAAGGGACGTAGTCCCGCGTGAACCCCTCGCTCAAGAGCAAGCGTGTATTTGGCAACTCATCGCTCACGGAGTGAGCATCAACCGATCATTGCACCTGCGGCCGCGCCCGGTTATTTGGTAATTGGTGTTTGGTAGTTAGTTGGAGAGTAGCTATTGAAGTAAGTCCTTCAATCTACTACGCTAGTTTCTCTTGCTTCCCACTAAAGTACACCAACACCAGCCCGAACAGGACACAAGGTATACTCAACCACTGCCCGGTAGTAAGGGCTTCGCCGAAGCCACCCTGATCGCTCTTGAAGTACTCCCAGACGAAGCGGAAGCCAAAAATGCCGATGAACCATAGACCGGTGAGTAGGCCGGGTTTTTTCCAGGCGTCTCGTTTCCAGTAAAGCCAGAGCAACAAGACGAAAACCAGCAGATAACTGAGCATTTCGTAGATCTGCACCGGGTGGCGTGGTACTTCGCGCAGACTCGCCCGGGCGGCGTTCACAAACTTGAAAGCCCATGGTTTATCGGTAGGAACACCGACGATCTCAGAATTCATCAGGTTGCCGAAGCGGATCATGGCTCCGACGAGGGCGATGGGTGCGGCCACCTTATCGCTTACCCAGGTAAAGGGTTTCTTGCTGACGAACCGGCTAAACAACCAAAGCGCGAGCAAGACCCCAACGACCCCACCGTGACTGGCCAGGCCGCCCTCCCAAATTTTCGGGATTTCGGAGAGGTGCTGGCTGTAGTAATCCCACTGGTAAAACACCACGTGCCCGAAGCGGGCCCCCAGTACCGTGCCTCCGATGAGGAAGTAAAAGAGATAGTCCAGCCACTTTTCTGGCGCTCCTTCGGCCAGGAACATCCGCCGGACCAGCGCAAAGCCAATCATAAAGCCGGCGGCAAACATGAGGCCGTACCAACGCACGGCAAAGCTGCCAATGCGGAAAATTTCGGGGGAGGCTTCCCAGGTGATGTAGCTGAGCATGGTTAGGCGCGGCACCGCCGCTTTTTAGACGCGCTGCGCGCTGTTGGGAGAGCCGGGGCTCTTTTTAGACGCTGCGCTTTTAGGCTGCCGCAAATTCACGTAACACCCTCCGCTGGCGGCAACCTAAAAGCCGAAGGCGTCTAAAAGGCCGGCTAGGCCGTCTACCTACTCCCCCTCTGGACGCATCTGTGGAAAGAACAGTACTTCCTGAATGGACTGCTGCCCCGTAAGAAGCATCACCAGGCGGTCGATGCCAATGCCGATACCGGCAGTAGGTGGCATCCCGTATTCGAGGGCGCGGAGGAAGTCTTCATCCATGGCCATGGCTTCATCGTCGCCGCGGGCGGCGAGTTTCAGTTGGTCTTCGAAGCGTTCGCGCTGATCGATCGGATCGTTAAGCTCGGAGTAGGCATTGGCCAGTTCCTTACCGTTGACCATCAGCTCAAAGCGTTCTACGAGGCCTTCTTCACTGCGGTGCTTCTTCGTCAGAGGGCTCATCTCTACGGGATAATCCGTGATGAAGGTAGGTTGGATAAGAAGGCTTTCGACCTTTTCACCGAAGATTTCGTCCACGAGCTTCCCACGTCCCATGGTGTTGTCTACCGGGATATGGAGGCGCTTACAAATGGCGCGGAGTTCATCTTCACTGGCACCACGGATGTTCTCCCCGGTGTACTGTTCGATGGCGTCCGCCATGGTCAGGCGTGGGTAAGGGCCTTTGAAGTCGATCTCGTTGTCGCCGACTTTCACCTTGGTTTCTCCGTCACAGACCGCCTTGACGGAATGTTCGAGCAGGGCCTCGCAGGTGTCCATCATCCAGTTGTAGTCCTTATAGGCTACGTAGAATTCGACGGCGGTGAACTCGGGGTTATGGGTCCGGTCCATGCCCTCGTTGCGGAACATTTTGGCGAATTCGTAGACGCCGTCGAAGCCCGCTACGATGAGGCGCTTCAGGTACAACTCGTTGGCGATGCGGAGGTACATCGGCACGTCGAGCGTATTGTGGTGCGTCTTGAAGGGGCGCGCACTAGCGCCGCCGTGAATAGGTTGCAGAGCGGGGGTCTCCACTTCCATCAGGTCGAGGTCATCCAGAAAGCCGCGCATGGCCGTGATGAGGCGACTACGCTTACGGAAAATCTCCTTGTACTGGGGGTTGACCGTCAGGTCGACGTAGCGCATGCGGTAGCGCAGCTCGGGGTCGGAGAAGGCATCGTAAGTGTTACCGTCTTCGTCGGTCTTGACGACGGGCAGCGGGCGCAGGCTCTTGCTCAGGAAGGTAAACTCTTTGACGTGGACGCTGACTTCTCCGGTCCGGGTCTTGAAAACGAAGCCTTTGACGCCGATGAAGTCGCCCAGATCAAGCAGCTTCTTGAAGAGGGTATTGTAGAGGGATTTGTCTTCACCCGGCGCGATGTCATCGCGGCTCACGTAGAGCTGGATGCGGCCGGAGCTGTCTTGCAGCCCCGCAAAGGCGGCCTTGCCCATAATGCGGCGGGCCATGAGCCGGCCAGCGAGGGTGACTTCCTGAAAGTTGGTGATCTTACCTTCGGCATCTTCCTCCACGCCGTCCAGGATATCCTGGGCCAGGTGGGTGACGGGAAAGGTGGCGGCGGGGAAAGGTTCAATGCCCAGCTCGCGAATCTTCTGCAGATTCTCCCGGCGGACCAGTTCCTGCTCGCTGCGTTCCATAAGCTTTTGTTTTGCGGGGGCGAAGATAGTGGGATAGATTGATAGATTAATAGGGAAGGCCAAGGGATAGTTGCAAGGGCTTGTGTTTGCTGAGACTTAGCTGGGCGCGGATGTTTCTGGCTGATCATCCCAAAGTATCGATACTAAGGGGAAGGTCGCGGTGCTAGACTCGGTAGGAAGGCAACTTACTTTAATTCAAAATCGTTAATTTACGGCATCAAAATTTATCAATTCTATGACTATCAATGATCTGAAAATTGACATTATAACCGCCGTTAATCAACTTTCAGACATATCCGTACTGAAAGAGATTAAGAGAAGTATTAGCTCCAATGCTTTCGGTAAAAGTAATAGTACTTCAGTTTGGAAAAACGCTGATGTTGAAATCAGAGAGGGTGTTTCGTTTGACCAACTCTTAAAAGAGCAGGGCTACAAAAAGATTACGTTCTCTGAATTCACGAGTAATTCATTGTCTAATGATTGGGAAGTATCACTAGATACTTTGTTAAGTAATTCAAACTAACCCAATGAATT
>JBCDGT010000274.1:0-5460 GCA_038750915.1 Bacteroidota bacterium | reverse complement strand
TATAAGGGGTGTCTCCGCCGGTAGCTACTGCCGTAGCGGTGCCATCCATGCCGTCGACACAATTAGTAGGAGTGCTGGAAAGCGTGACGGAGAGGTCAATGGTCCGTACGGTGGCGGTAGCGGTTCCCGTACATCCATTAGCATCGGTAGCAGTAACCGTATACTCGCCCGCACTAACGTTGGTAATTATAGGAGAGGTGGCTCCCGTACTCCATTCATAAGTATACTGGTCTACTGGCCCGTTGACGGGGCTGGCGGTGAGGGTGCCCGTGGTGCCAGCACCGCATAAGAGCTCGTCCCCGGTAATTTCTACTTCTACGTCTTCCGAGGTAAGGATGACGAAAGAGCGGACGATAGTACACTCGTTAGCGTCGGTAACCGTAACGCTATACATACCTGCTGGGAGTGGGCCTACCCCCTGGCCGGTAAAGCCTCCCGGACTCCACACGTAAGAGTATGGGGGAGTCCCTCCGGTAGGAGCGATCCTAATGAAAGCATCCGCAACACCGGGGCAAACACTAGCGTCACCGAAGATATTGCCCGTAATGGCGGGTGGCTCACTAATGCTGGTAGAGGCGGTTGCCATGCAGCCTCTGGCGTCGGTGAGGGTGACCTGGTATCCCCCAGGAGCTAAGTTGTCAATTGCTTGACTACTCTCCCCGTTGCTCCAAGCGTAAGTGTAGGGAGGTGTCCCCCCACTGGGGTTGGCGGTGATGGACCCGTCGTCCGCATCATTACACTGGGCGTCCACGCCCACCAGCGTTACGGAAGGAGGGTTTTCCTCAATGGTTGTACAGGCTACGTAGCCGCACAAATTGGCATCCACCACGGTGACACAATAACTGCCAACTGGAACCGTAATGCCACGGGTATCCGCTCCGGTAGACCAATTATAGGTGTAGGGGATTACCCCACCTTCTGGCTCCGCAGCAATGATATAGGGGCCTTCGCACTGGTCGGGGTCGGTGATGGTGGCGGTCACCGCCGTTGGCTGGCTTAGGGTTACACTGCCGGAGGCGGTAGCGCCGTCAGCATCAGTAACCGTTACACCATAGGTGCCGGCATTGAGGTTGGTAATAATAGCAGTTGTTCCTCCATTACTCCAGGCGTAAGTAACGGGCAGGGTGGCATTGCTTACCGTTGCCGTAGCAGTACCTGAAGCCAAACCGAAACATCGAACGTCTTCTCCGATAACGGTCACCTCCAATTGAGCTGCGGCGGAAAAGCAGAGTAAGGAAAAAAAGAGGGTGTAGCCCCCAAACAGGAGCTTGCTAGTAAGTAGATTTTTTGTCATAATGGAACTATGATTGTAAGCGGTTTGGGATGTAATGATCGTGACCCCGTAAGGGCGTATAGCTAAATCGGTATTGCGCAATATGCGCAAATGGTAGATCTGAATTAATACCGCTTCTTTGCCTCAATCGACCGGACAGCGGGTCGTTCAGTTCATAGTGTAAATAGTTCCTCTTGCTCTTTCTTCGGTGCTTTTCTAGGTTTATCCCTCACAAGATAGGTAATACTACCCCTATTGCACAAATGTTAAATAGGCACATCTGTTCGGATTCAGGCAAAATAAAAAGGGCCACATTCAGCTCCTTAAGCTGGATGTGACCCTTCACACAAATCGTAATCTCATGAAAATATTGCGAAAATGATGGGCGATCGCCCAGTAATCTCCTGTTAGTGGTCAATCCGAGGGGAGAAAACTTTGGGTAGTAAGTTGGCCGTTCTTAAATCCAGGCCGACTTACTACCTTAAGCAAAATCTCTGTGTAATTTCCAAAAACTGACGCGTTCGTCAGAATTTGCTTTCGTTTGACAATACAATTATCGAGCCTTATTCGGCTAGGGCGAAAAACATATTTGGCTATTTGTGAAAAATTATTAATGAATATTGTATTTTTATTTACTGATAATCAATTTTTTATGAAGTGTATAGGTGATTTTATTTTGGCTTTAACAACGGCTTTTAGATCAGTTTTTTGCCGAAAATTTTCGCTTTTTTCAAAAAATGATGTACGAGGTGGCCCAAATGGAGGGGATTCTTTGCAACTGGGAAAAGGGTCTTGATCTAAATTAAGGGGGGCATTACTCAAAAGGATTAGAGAATCTTTCGTCGGTAAGTAAGCTTTCGTCAGTTAGGCTATTAAGGAAAGCGATCATGGCGGCCTTCTTACGGTCATCTAGGGGAAAGCCAGTAATGTTGGAGTCTTCATTTTCTACTCCGTGACCACCTGCGGCGTAACTATCCAAGACCTCTTCCAAAGTAGCAAAACGACCGTCGTGCATGTAAGGAGCCGTGAGAGCAATGTTGCGCAGGGTAGGGGTTCGAAACTTTCCATTGTCAAAACGGCTTCCGCTAACGTCTCCGAAACCCTTGTCCGGGAAGTCTTCCAGGCTTGCCACGTTCTCGATCCCGTTGTTTTTAAACCGGTTGTCTCCGAAAGAGGGGGCATTATGGCAGTGGCCACAACCAGGATGGAGCACGCCAGGAGGAACATCCTCAACGAAAAATAAACTATCTGCCCCTAATTGCTCCTCTTCAGTGAAGAACTCGGTGTTTTGGTAGACGACCCGATCGAAGTGGCTGTCTCCGGAGATGATCGTACTTTCAAACTGAGCAAGGGCCTTAACGGCAAGCTCCTGACTAATTTCACTGGTCCGGCTAACTCCGAATGCTGCCCGGAAGCGTGTAGGATAGTCGGGATTACGACGAAGTCGCTTCAGCACGTTCTCCCAGTCTTCATCCATTTCCAGCATGTTTTCTACTGGATGGACGGCCTGTTCCCATAGTTTCCCGAAGCGACCATCCCAGTTAAAACCATTGGGGTTAAAAACCAAATTGACCAATGACATCGCACTCCGTTCTCCAGTGCGTCCTCCAATGCCTACGGCTAGGGCACGTCCATCGGTAAAGGCCAGTTCCTGCTTGTGGCAATCCGCACAAGAGAAGGCACTGTCACGACCCATGATCGGATCATAAAATAACCGCCGCCCCAATTCAATTCCTTCCACGGTAAGTGGGTTGCTCTCGTCAATTATCGGTAGCGGGAGGTAGTCTGGGACTTCCAAGGTGTAATCGGTTGGGGAATTCGGCCCTTGTATTTCTCTGTCTTCGGGGTCGGTTTCGCAATCCATACACAGCGGTGGATCGGTTTCGCAACTGGCCGTAAGGAAGACCAGGCACAGGCCAACAAATAGCAGTAGTTGTTTTACGGGCATTTACTTACTGTTTTGGGGTTGATAGGCCGTATTGTTAAGGAAAGACTCATCGGTAAGAGAACGCAAAAAGGCCACTACTGCTTTTTCTTGTTCGGAAGTCAGTCCTAAGGGGAAGATATTTGCGCTTTTGTTCTCCGCATAATTACCCCCGGAATTATAATGTGCCACCACTTCTTCTAAGGTTTTCATGCGGCCATCGTGCATGTAAGGAGCGGTAAGGGCAACGTTGCGTAAGCCCGGAGCCCGAAAGAGTCCGTTTTCATAGGTATTTCTGGAAATAGCACCACGGCCGGGATCCGCAAAATCAGTCAGGTCTAGCGCTTGATCAATACCATTATTGAAAAACCGTTGGTTAGTAAAGTGTGGTGGTGTGTGGCAGTGGGCACATTCCCCCGTAGGTAAGTTGGCGAAGGGCCCGTCCTTGTCATCGGCCAAATCGAAAAATATAGCATGGCCCAGTGCTTCCTCCTCCGTGTAGATAGCTGCTCCGCGCTCCACCTGGTCGTATTTGGTATTACTGGAAATCAGCGAGCGTTGGAACTGGGCCAAAGCCTTGCCCACGTGATCGGGCTGTAATTCACGGGAATGAGTCAAGCCGAAAGCAGACTGGAAACCCGGCCAGTAGTTGGGGTGTTTCCTCAGGCGAGAAATGATACTTGGCCAGTCTCCGCCCATTTCATTGGCGTCGGCCACGGGGTGCAGGGCTTGACTTTCTAGGTCATCGGCTCTGCCATCCCAAAAAAGGGTTTGGTGGAGGTAGCCAATGTTCGTTAAGCTCGGGGCATTACGCTTCCCTTTACGTCCATGAATGCCCACGCTGACGGGGCGGCCATCCGTGAAAGCCAAGGCTGGCTGGTGACAACTGCTGCAACTGATACTTGAATCTTGGCTGAGAATAGGATCAAAAAATAGATCACGCCCTAGCGCCAGGCCAATACGTGTTGTAGGGTTGTCTTCAGGATATAGAATGGACGCGAAGGCGGTAGGCTCAGCCAGCTGAAACGGTGCTTCATTACTGTTGGGGCTGCCGCAGGCAACAAGTCCCAAAACCAATACCGAGGCGACTGCACTCCGCATGTAAGTTGGCTTTCAGGGAATACGACTAGCGTACTTCCAGGGTGAACTGGGCACTGAGCCGGTTCCAAATATCGGTCGCTACTGCTTGGTTGCCGCCGTGTACTCTTTGTTGGTCGGGGTTGCTGATGTCAAAGATGTCCGTATTGTTGGCTAAGGCTTTGAGGACGTCAGCGACAACCGTCAGTTGAGGATCACCATTACCATCGATTTCAATGGCTTGGTCGAAGGTGATCGTGGTGTAAATAGCGTCGGAACCCAGGTGGTAAGTGAGTGGCGTATCGAAAGTACCATCGTTTTCCAGGTCAGCGTTGGCTTCGATTTTAGCGAAGACATAACGAGTGGCGGCATTCCAGAATTCATTTTCGTTAAGGACAAAGTCCGCAGCGAAATTATTAGGGTCTTGCGCATTAAGATCGGGACTGACTCCTAAGCCAAAACGCAGACCCGTATAGGTGCCTGCGGGTACCTGGTAAGTACGACTTTCTATTTCGTCTTCCGTGGCACTCATCCAGCGAATAAGTTCGATATCCGCTAGTGAGATCGCCGCTCCGCCGCCAGCTGGAAGGAGCTCGAGATCAGAGAGATAGTACTGAAATAGCTGAACCTTGAGATCCGCCCCACTGGGGTAGTTGTAAGTTGTACTTTGAATGGCTAGGGGGGCACCATCAAATTCTGCACGAAAATTGATGGTTGTAGCAACATCGCCGGTCACGGAATCATCATCATCCATACAGCTGACGATGAAGAAAAGGGCTAGGACGGCAAAAAGGAAATAATATTTCATCTGTGGTTTTTTAGGCGCGAACGCAGGTGCCATAAAAAGTAATAAGGCCGAGAGGCTCTAACGTTGTGCTGAGCACTGTTTGTCAATTGCTTCTGTACAAGCAAACGGTATCCCTTAGGAATAGATTCTTATCCCAAAGTGTATTGTTGGATGGCCGACAATAATTCTGCGCTTCCTCTAAAAAAAGAAAACCACTTCAATAGGTGTCGATTAATTGGGGGATTACCACTTCCGTAAACGAAGGACGGGATTAAAGCTATCCTGACCGAGTCGGAAGCTGACTTCCTCGAAGCGGGGGAGCCGTAATTTACTACGCAGACGGCCGGAGAAGGCCCAAGGCTCGGCTGGCAGGCCCAGCCAGTTGGTATCAAACTCGCC
>JBCDGT010000273.1:0-5463 GCA_038750915.1 Bacteroidota bacterium | reverse complement strand
ATCGAACAGGAGGCGACAATTAATTTGCCCATTCTCGATGATGGTGTCAGCGAAGGTGTTGAAACCGCCACGTTTACTCTGGAACCGGGTGATACCTATGAAATTGTTCCTATCCGTAGTGAAGCTATCTTCGGGCTGGCTGATACCGTAGAGCAAGCTAGCGTTCCTGAAGAAATTGAGAGTAATAGTACTATCCCCGAAGCTAATGCACTTGGTTTAAGTTCGGATAGTCCATCTGTTTCTCTTCGTGGGGCGATTAATAGAGGCGACAACGATCCGACTGAAGATGTTGATTTCTTCTCTTTTAATCTAGAAGCCGGGCAAACGGTTAGCCTGGACATCGATACAGAGGAAATTCTTCCTCAAACACTCAACTCCAGACCCGTGGTATTTCCAGCCGACGCGGAAACGCTGCAAACGCCTGATACCGAACTGCGTCTGTTCGATGCTGAAGGCAATGAGCTAGCGGCTAATAATGATGGTGCCGCCCCCGATGAAGATTTCTCCCGCGACCCGTTCATTGAGTTTACTGCTGAAACCGCAGGCACTTACTATGTCGGCGTCAGTCAACTCGGCAACCGCAACTACGACCCCTTTAGCTTCTTAGACCCTCGCGGTGGCAGTGGTTGGACGTTCCCAGAAGTTGGCGTTTTCTACGGTCCCTATGAACTCACCGCTACCCTGACTGCTAGCGACAGCATTGATATCGGACTCTATGATGCCGATACCGACACCTTGATTGCTTTTCCATTCTTCACTTTGCACCTGCGCGCCGCCGCCCGCCTGTCTGGTAATTGGTGCTTGGTAGTTCGACAATACGGACACTCGGAGGTGCCGGCTACGTCAGGTGCGCTCCGAGGTCAGCCAGCAACTAAAGGATTGAATCAACGGACCTCGGAGTGTTCTGTGCACAGCTCGAACCTCCGAGTGTCCAGCTTTAACGCATCGACCTAAACAGTTAGCATTTACTAACGTGATCTACTACCAGACTATCCCTAGTATTAAGCTATATTTGCCCGCCCAAACACGCCAGCTATGACCGCAAAGACTGAAGCCATCCCCCACGTCTGGACCCTCGAAGAACTCCGTGAGCTCTACGCCAGCCCGATGATGAACCTCGTCTTCCGCGCCGCCTCCGTCCACCGGCAGCACCACGACCCTAATGAGGTACAGATGAGTAGCCTGCTGAGCATCAAAACCGGTGGCTGCCCTGAAGACTGCGGATACTGCCCCCAAGCCGCCCGCTACCACACCGACATCGAGGAAAACGCCCTGATGACCGTGGAGCAGGTAAAAACCGCCGCCGAAAGGGCTAAGGGGCTTGGCAGCAGCCGATTGTGTATGGGTGCTGCCTGGCGCAACGTCAAGGATGATGCAGAGTTCGACCAGGTCCTTGAGTTGGTCCGTACTGTAAACGGCCTCGACATGGAGGTTTGCGCCACCTTAGGCATGTTGACCCCTAATCAGGCAGAGCGCCTGGCCGCCGCTGGTCTTTACGCCTATAACCACAACCTTGACAGTAGCGAAGAGTACTACAAAGAGGTTATCTCCACCCGTGGCTACCAAGACCGGCTCGACACTATTGATAATGCCCGACAGGCCGGCCTGACCGTCTGCTCCGGTGGCATCATCGGCATGGGAGAAAGCACGGACGACCGATTAAAGATGTTGCTCACCCTGGCGAGTCTGCGCCCACAGCCAGAGTCGGTTCCCATCAACGCCCTCGTGGCCGTGGAAGGAACACCACTTGAAGACCAACAGCCCGTCAACATCTTTGAGATGGTCCGCATGATTGCCGTTACCCGCATCGTGATGCCTGGCTCTACCGTTCGCCTCAGCGCCGGTCGGACCAGCATGACGCCAGAAGGACAAGCCCTCTGCTTCCTCGCGGGTGCCGGCTCCATCTTCGCCGGCGATAAGCTCCTCACCACTCCGAACCCCGAAGCCTTCGAAGACCTGGAGATGTTTCAAGCACTTGGCCTGCGCCCTACTAAAGCCTACGCCAAAGGAGAAAAACCCACCATAAAAGCTGACCCCGGTGCACCAGCGGAGAAAACCCGCATCAAGTGGAGTCGCCCCGGGCATAAGATTGAAAGGAACGAAGCGAAAAGGAGCTAGGAGCTAGGAGCTAGGAGCTAGGAGCTAGGAGCTAGGAGCTAGGAGCTAGGAAAATAAAAAAGTAGTAGGAAAAAGCTGCGCTTTTTCTTTACGTTTTTAAATAAAAATATTACCAATGACAAATCGCACCATGGTTGCCGGCAACTGGAAAATGAATACCACTCCCACGGAGGGTACTGCCCTGGCCAGTGGCATTATTAACGCTGCGGGTAGCCACGGCACGAAGGTCGTCTTTGGCGTCCCTGCTATTCAATTAGTAAAGATCAAAGAACTCACCGCGGGGGCGGAGGGGTATTTCGTAGCCGCTCAGAATATGCATCACGAAGACAAAGGTGCCTATACCGGTGAGATTTGTGCGGCGATGCTGGCGGACATCGAGGTCGATTACGTGATCCTCGGCCACAGTGAGCGCCGGGAGTATTTTCGGGAGGATGACAGTCTGATCCACACCAAGATCATTAAAGCCCTGGCCGCCGGAATTAAGCCCATTTACTGCTGTGGTGAGAAACTCGACATTCGCGAAGCTGGGGATCAAAATATGATCGTTGGCAAGCAAATTGAGGAAGCCCTTTTCAGCCTCGAGCCCGCTCAGATGAAGGACATCATCATCGCCTACGAACCCGTTTGGGCCATTGGCACCGGCGTTACCGCCAGCCCCGCTCAGGCGCAGGAAATGCACTCCTTTATCCGGCAAATGATCAGTGACCAGTTCGGTGCATCAATCGCTGAGGCAACGACCATTCTTTATGGTGGTTCCGTAAAAGCAGCTAATGCCGAGGAGCTATTCGCACAGCCAGACGTAGACGGTGGCTTGGTTGGGGGCGCCAGTTTGGACGTGGAGGGATTCGCAGCGATTATTGCGGCGCGGTAGCTTTAAAAGCTTAATTTCTTAGAAGAACCAGCAATACGAGCGGCAAAAAAAGAACTTCACAAATTTTATGTTTCTTTTTTTCATAAAAGCCTACCACTAAATTAAGAATAGAATTCTATCTATTTCACCCCCAGTTGATAAGTTACGTGAATGATTAAAAGTTGGCGTCTGAGTGTATACTCAAACGCCAACTTTTTTGTGTACGTAGTCGTCTGACTCTAGTGATAATAGCGAGCAGACTTAGTCACTTGCCTAATTACATATTTACACATTCACCGTTCAAGCATCTTTGATCGGGGGCACAATCATTACAAGGGTCGTTTTCGTGATCAGGTACACACTTGTTTTTGATGGACTCCCTTTCCACAAGAGATAAATTTTGAAAGCCTATATCCAAGAGAGTCGCATAATCGCATTTGAATCCTGGAATACAATTAACTCCACAACATGGATCAGGACTCATGGTACAATCCCACGGTTTAACATCCTCCTTGTTACATGTAACCCATTTTTTTAACTTAAAGGGCAGTGAGAAACATGAGAATATATTACCAGTTGCGCACGATACGACCGATAGAATAAAGCTGATAGCGGCAGTTTCACACTTACTTAATCCAAATATCGAATCAGCTGCGGTAGTGGATAACCCTAAGAAATCAAAAATTGCTTTAATTGCCTTGACAATTTTTTTGTCGCCAATTTCGAAAACGTCGAGCAATACCGTCCAGACGTCAACTTCCGATTTTCCTAGGGTTTGATTTGACAACGCTAGCATGAGTTGCTCAACCTTAATATTGTAAACTATTGCATCTCTTTCCCATTCTGTCATCCCTTGTGGAATATCTGTAGAAATTTCATCGACTATTTCCTCTAGCTTATCATACTTTCCAAGGGCAGAGTAAACTTTACTATACGATACTTCGTAGACTTCTTCCATGTATACCTCAGCCAAGGTTTCAGGTTTTTGATCAATGGCTGCTAATGCATCGTTATAGGCTTGGATCGCTTGCGAGAAATCTACCTTTCCCGCCAAGTTAGAATTACCACTATTTATTGATAGAAGTATGTCGCTAACGCCCGTGGGCTCTGGTGTATCAGCTATTGCGGCTAATACTTCCCCCAAGTGTTGACCAACGGTTTGGTGACTGATTTCACTGGTTTTTGTTTGGGCACTTTTTTGCAGTGAAGGGTATTGAGGGGCAGGTTCGAAGTCTTCCGCTGTCTCAAGACATCCCGTAAGGGCAAAGGTGATTGGTAGCAACAACGTTGCTAGTAGAATGCGATGTATCATTTAAACGCAGTTAAAAGGGTGAATAATTTGGCCTGACGGCCAGTGATAAATTATTATTTTGTAATTATCCTTATATGAAAATCATCTTCGGTTTCGCCGGTCTTGTGCTTAAATAAATCTAACCAACTGCTACGTTAGCTGTGAGTATTTGGTCATACAAGTAGAAACCAGTTAGGGTAGCTCAGTTAAAAAAGCATTTTATCGGTTAAAAAGACATTACCGTCTATGGGTATAAGCGCACAAGTATCTTTGTGTGACCAATTGGCCAAAAATTATTGTAAAACCCATCTCCTATAGAGAAAAGATTATTGAAGCGAGGTAAACATTTCCCCAATTCTATACGGTTTACTCCTAAAGTTAAACCCGTATGTTACCTGAAAACCTCTTAAAAGGAGCGGTCTGCGGCATCGTCGCTGGCTTGGCCGCCACCATCGCTAAGACTGTCTGGGAAGATTATTTCCCCGTTCGTAGTCCGGATACCCCAACCCCACCAGCCCTGATCGCTCAGCGGATAGCCGAACGTGAACTGACGGATACAGAAACCAAACGAGCTGAAACAACAATTCACTACACTTTTGGGATTGGTACCGGCATGGCTTACGCTACGGCAGCAGAGGTAGCTCCTGAAATCACTACTGGCCTTGGTCTCCCTTTCGGATTAGCTTTCTATGGCGGCACCCATGGTTCGGTAGTTCCTGCCATTGGTTTGGAGCCGTGGCCCACAGAAGTCACCCCAAGAAGCTATGCCGTAAATGAATTTGCGGGACACTTCGTGTACGCCGCCACCTTAGAAATCGTACGGCGGGGAGTACGGACTTATGTGCTTAAATAATGGATAATAGCAATAGCATCTTCAGAAAAGGCAGTACCCATTTTCCTACCCCTCAATATGGAAACTAAGCGTAAACGTCCTACTCAACACCTTCTCTAGCACCGTGCTCTCGGGCAGATTGGGATTAAAGAGCAGCGTATTACCAATACCCTGGCTAATCTTGAATTCCGGCGACAATATGAAATACGGGAAGAAGATCTGGATACCCGCACCGTATTCTATGTGAAAATCGTGAGGGCTAATTCGGACGAGGTTCTCTGCCTGTCTTGCTCGGCTTTCGCTAGCTACGTCGAAACTATATTTTACTCCGGCCACTAGGAACAATCGCTTGTCTTTGTAGGGGGCAGATTT
>JBCDGT010000272.1:0-5473 GCA_038750915.1 Bacteroidota bacterium | reverse complement strand
CTACCCCATTACGAGTAGTCAATGATCGCTTATTGGTTGGGGGGAATCTAGACGGGGATCAATTACTTTCATACGGCACAAGTCCGGGAGACGTGGTTGCTGTTGGTGTGCTTGGGCCTTTGGGAATTGATCGATTGCTTACGGACAGCCTATATTTTATTCAACGCCCGTCACCGATTAACGATGTGGATACAATCTATTTAACTAGGGGCTTTGCTGGTGATCTTACGCCTTTGGTGCCAACGCTCGGGGGTAGTGGACTTATATCACAAGGTGCCGTTTTTACCGCTGCAGGTAATTTTTACGCGCAAACTTTCGACCCGGAAATCGGAGAAGCCATCTACCTGATTGATGTCCAGAACGGCTCTAGCGAGTTAATTACCGACGTATTCCCCTTTAATGCTGGTGCGCAAACCTCCTCGCTACGGAGCCTAGGCGGGACACTCTACTGGGTAGCCGAAGCAGAAGGCCTAACAAGTAAATACTTGTCTGACGGCACCACGGAAGGCTCCGGTCGGATTGCTGGTTTGACGGGCCTTGACTTAAATGACCGACCGATAGGCAACCTAGGGGACCGTTACTATTTCACCAAGCGTTTTGATGGAGATAAACTAGTAGAAATCAATGTCCGTACTGGAACGGTAAGAGACTTGTCAGAGATAACTTCGGACAATAACGTTTTCAATTACGGCGGATTTGAATTTTTGGGAGATAAGATTTATTCCCGGAGGGAAGCCTCTTTGTCTAACCCTGAACGACGGGTGATAACACTGGTGGAAATTGACCCGATTGCAGTAACGTTCACAGCGGTAACGGTGGACACTTTCATAGTAGCGGAGCAGGAACAACGAAGTCTAATTTTAACTACCGATGATCGTTTCCTTTACTTCAGCGCGCCGCAAGAAGGTGGAGTTGGTCCTATTGTCTTTGATCCTGCGTCTGGACATCGGGATGCACTAGGGGCCATTGCAACGGAAAGTTACTTGGTGTACTTCCGAATTGGGGATCGAATAATAGTGAAGGACCAAGCTTTCTCCGCCTTAAATGGAGGCTTTTTTCTTTCACCTACTGAGATCGGCCCTCAAATAGGTATTGATCTAACCAGAGATCAATCAGTGGAGCTTAGTGGAGGGCTGGTTACCTTATCTATAAACGGAACCCCTTACGGTGTGGATTACACTACGGGGAACGCAAGGCCTCTGGCTGACCGGGGGGAGCATCAATTAGGAGTAGCCGCCCTCACTAAAATTAGCCCCCAGGAGGCCGTTTTCTTTCGCCAGGCGCCAGGGTTCACCTGGGAGATATGGAAAACGGATGGTTCCGTAGCGGGAACTGCGAAGTTGGGAGATTTTTTGGAAAGAAGAATCACGCCACCGCAGGAAGTCGTTGTCTTTCAAGACTACTTGGGGGTATTAATGACGGCTCCTGTTGGCTTGTATCTCTTTGATCTACGAACCACTGTTTCTCAGCCAATAGAGGTCGACCTTCCGCTTGAGCCAGCATTGCCGGGGCTAGCGGTTAGTGGCAATCGCTTGTATTTCTCAGGGGTCGACTCGGAGCTAGGCGAAGAAATTCACTACCTCACCGTAACCGACTTACCGGAAGTGGTGGGAACCGTATTCTTAGACCGTGATGGTAATGGTGAACAAGGAGCGGAAGAAGAAGGCCTTACGAATTTCCCCATACAACTTAGGGGGGGTAACCTCGACCGGTGCTTTACCAATACGGAGGGTGCGTTTCGTTTTCCTGCTCTAGAAAATCAAACTTATACCGTTGGAGTACTGGATGAGAATTGCTACGAACTAACGACTGATCCAGCTACGTATACGCTTACTTTTTCTGCCGATTCCAGCTACCAGCTCCGCTTCGGATTACGGCGGATTACGGGAAACCCTACCGTAAATGTTACGCTACATTCCGGACCCATTCGCTGTGGCTTTACGGTACCCTTTTGGTTGACCATAAGAAATAATGGCTGCGATTCCCTGGGAGGTAAGGTGTCGCTAGATCTTGGTGACAACGTTATTCTAACGGACTCGGAGCGGCCAGCCCTTACCCTTGATGGAGGTGTTTACACTTGGGATTATCCCGGGCTACTACCAGGCCAAATTCACCAAATCCGACTGATGTTGACGATGCCGGATGAGACCTTCAATGACCAGATCATTCCCTTGCTAGCTACATCGGAAAGTGACGGTTTACGGGATACCTTTTACTACGATCAAAGGTTACGATGTGCGATTGACCCGAACGATAAGCTGGTCTCCCCCAGCCGGCCAGAAGCTTCTAATAGTAATTATACCCAGTTCGACGAATGGCTGACTTACACGATCCGCTTTCAAAACACCGGCACTGATACGGCCTTTAACGTACGGATCGAAGACCAACTGCCAGCCGAATTAGATTTTGCCACTTTCACACCATTAGCCAGCAGTGACCCTTACCGGACGGTGATTGATAAAAGCGGTCGGGTCATTTTCTACTTCGATAATATTATGTTGCCCGATAGTAACGTGAATGAACCAGCGAGCCATGGTTTTATCACCTTTGAGATTCAAGCACTGGCAGGGCAAGAGGAGTTCACGCTTGCACGAAACACGGCGGGTATTTATTTTGATTTCAATGCTCCGGTAATTACGAATACTGTGACATCTACCTTCGTAACGGCCTTGGATACTGATGCCGATGGTTTCTATTTCTACGAGGAATGTAACGATGACAACCCTGGCATTAACCCGCTAGCGGAAGAGATTGCTAATAATGGAATTGACGAAAATTGCGATGGCCGTGATGGTGTGGTTAGCACTTTTACACCGCTTGCTGGCCAGCTGCGGGCTTTTCCAAACCCTGCAACGGGTAATTTGACAATTACCTATGACCGGGCTGAAACGCTACTAGGAAACTTATACAATGCACAGGGGCAGTTACTGGATTCCTTCAATTTTAACGGACAGGTAGTACTCGATCTTACTATGGTGCCTACGGGGCTGTACACGGTGCGTCTATGGGAACCGGCCTCCACTAATTCTTCGACTCTTCGCATTGTTAAGCAGTAAAATTATGCTTATGCGCTTGGCTTACGTGCTCTATGATGGGCTTACACTTCTAGATTTTATTGGTTTCTACGACCCCGTTAGCCGCCTACAATCCCAGGGCCACTTACCCGATTTGGACTGGGATTTATGCGCTATGACTCCGACGATTAAAGATTCCTTTGGTTTGGAAGTAACCGCTGATCTGGTAAAGCCCAATCTCGGAACGTATGACATCCTTTACGTCCCCGGGGGTTTTGGGACCCGGAGCCTCCAACACGATAAAACGTTTCTTGCTTGGTTGAAAACTGCAGGCCCAGTACCACTGAAGACCTCCGTTTGCACCGGCTCCTTACTACTTGGCGCAGCGGGTTTCCTACAAGGGTTGCGGGCTACGACCCACTTCAATGAATACGCCAGTCTGGCCCCCTATTGCAAAGAAGTTATTCATGAACGGATTGTGGATGCAGGAAGTGTTATCACTGCCGGTGCCGTTGCGACCTCCCTAGATTTGGGTTTGTACCTGTGTGAAAAATTGGTGGGCTCAGAGAAGACGGTAGTAATTCGGAAGAGTATGGATTATTGGGGATAAAAAGTCATTAGCCGAAACAGGCTTCCAAAAGTGGACCGGGAGGTCCACACTCCTTTTACTTAACATGGCACCTGCGGTCGCGCAAAAATGAAAAGGGAATAATCTCCTTCCAGCCATGATAGAGCGGTTGTTGGATAATCACCTAATTTGATTAATGGTCCCGAAGGGGACTTCACCACTAGCGAGGGGTCAGAAGGTGCCTTGACAACTTCGCAGCCCCTCGCGACCTGACGCCCACATCATAAGAGACGATTTAACCGTTAGACTTATCTTGCCGCATAAACCAAGCCTTAGCGACAGACATCATGCTACAAACCGACGTTCTCATCATCGGCTCCGGTATTGCCGGCCTTAGTACGGGAATTAAATTGGCGCTTTTGCGCCCCGACCTGAAAATCGACGTACTCACCAAAGTAAACGAGCGCGAAAGCAACACCAGTTACGCCCAAGGCGGGGTGGCGGCCGTTTGGGACCACGGTTCTGATACTTACGACAAGCACATTGCTGACACTCTCGACGCCGGAGCTGGCCTCTGCGACGAACACATTGTTCGCATCGTAGTAGAGGAAGGGCCAACTAGGGTGGAGGAGATCATCGAGTGGGGTACGCGGTTCGATCAGGATCGTTTCAAGAAGTATGACCTTGGCCGGGAAGGGGGGCATTCCGAAAATCGGATTTTGCACTACAAGGACCTTACCGGCTGGGAAATTCAACGGGCCTTGAGTGCCAAGGCCGCGACGCTCGATAACCTGATCGTTCACGAACACTACTTTGCGCTTGATCTGCTGACCCAGCACCACTTAGGCTACATTGTGACAAAGCTGACCCCGGATATTGAGTGCTACGGTTGTTACGTCCTGAATCGGAAAACGGGCGAAATCGAAAAGATCGAAGCTAAGAACACGGTTCTCTGCGCCGGGGGCAACGGGCAGATTTACCGTTCCACTACGAATCCCGTCATCGCCACCGGCGATGGTATTGCGATGGCCTACCGTGCTAAAGTACACCTGGAAAATATGGAGTTCGTACAGTTTCACCCCACTGCACTCTATAATCCCGGTCGGGATTCTCAGGCCTTCCTAGTAAGCGAGGCCGTCCGTGGCGAAGGAGCTATCCTAAAGCGACCAGACGGTACGGAATTTATGCACGACTACGACCCGCGTGGTAGCCTGGCCCCGCGAGACATCGTAGCGCGGGCCATCGATAACGAGATGAAACTCGCCGGGCTGGAATATATGTGCCTGGACTGTACCCACATTGACCCCGAGCATTTCCTGAAGCACTTCCCAACCATTCACGAAAAATGCCTAAGTATTGGTATTGACCCGAGTAAGGATATGATACCCGTCACGCCCGCTTGCCACTACATGTGCGGAGGCGTAAAGGTGGATGAATTCGGTAAAACCTCCGTAAGCCAGCTTTACGCTTGCGGAGAGTGCACCAGCACCGGCCTGCACGGGGCCAATCGACTGGCGAGTAACAGCTTGCTGGAAGCCTTGGTCTTTGGCCACCGCATTGCGCATTCTATCGCCGCGAATGTAGACAACAGCTCCGTACGGGAGAACATTCCGCACTGGAACCGTACGGCTACCGATAAGCCTAAAGAGCACGTCCTCATCACCCAGTCCGTTAAGGAACTCAAGGAGGTAATGTCGAGCTACGTCGGAATCGTCCGCAG
Source organism: Bacteroidota bacterium (assembly GCA_038750915.1). Classification (GTDB taxonomy): domain Bacteria; phylum Bacteroidota; class Bacteroidia; order Chitinophagales; family Saprospiraceae; genus Neolewinella. Next base: position 171 of record JBCDGT010000272.1, on the reverse strand, counting down.
TGACAAACGACTGGAACGCGCCCGTAAGCGTCTAGAATTACTCGGATCGGAAACGGAAGATCTTTACAAAAAGAGCTTGGTGAGCACCCAATTATGTGAACTGAGGAACCTGATTACGATCGGTTACCTCGTCACGAAAGCGGCTAACTTGCGGCACGAAAGCCGGGGGCT
>JBCDGT010000271.1:0-5481 GCA_038750915.1 Bacteroidota bacterium | reverse complement strand
CAATACCCTCTACCCGGTACAACAACTCAAAATAGTCGGGGACATAGCCGAAACGGAGGGATAGGGTCTTCGTAAGTTCTTCCAATAATTCGGGGTCAGTCACGTTTTTGACCATTTGGGAAGACCCCGTATCCCACAACCCACCAAGGATAAAAATATCATTATCGTTAGGACCAGGAACTTTGCGAATAATCCCAAAATCAGTATGCTGGTGGTCTGCGTCACCAAGGCTGCTAAAATATTGAGTAGGTTGACCGGGAATGCTGAGCGCTAAGGAGTCGTTACTAATCAATTGGATGGGAGAGTCAGGGAAATAATCTCGGAAGAGGCCCAGGGTTTTAAGCATTCCTGCGACTACTAAGTCGTTACCCGCCAGCTCCCGTGGGTTGAGGCGGGACATGCCACGAATTTCGAAATCTTGTCCGTAAGGCAGAAACAACTCCGTAAGTTGCTTCACCCAAGTCGTACTATTACGTACGAGGAATGCGTACGTGAGGAGCTCAAATGATGGCCCTTCGGGCTGTTTGGCCTGGTAGGCAGCAAACTCCTCGGCGGTGTTGATCCCAGGGTGACGGATTGTCAGAGGGTTACCTGGGGTAGTATCAGTAAATATTAAAAGATCGCCAAGGACAAACAATTTGGGAGTCGGCCGTGATAAGGTTTCCGCCCAGATAGCGGGAGGCGTTGGGGCAGGTCCATCTTCCTTGAGCAACTGTCCAAGTAAATAACCGGCGCAAAGACCAACCATCAATAAGCCCAGCCACCACCACGCCGTCACTCGAGAGGCCTTGGGCGCGGCCGCCGGTGCAAGGGGCGGTGAAGGAGCCGTGGAAGCCCGCTCTGCAAAGACCACAGCATAAGATCCTTTCGGGATGCGTAGTCGTATCGCTTCGTCTTTACCTTCCTTAGCTTAGTAATCGGCCAGCTTCTTGCGTAGCTTGTACATGTACACGCGTACGGTACTACTTTCGGAGGAATCAAAGTTGGTTTTACCCAGAATTTCAACCGCAATAGTCACCTCTTTTGGTGGGTTTCCTGCAGCCGAGCACGCCACTAAATAGCGAAGCAGGTTAGCGTAGGTCTCCGACCGTCCGAATGACTTACTTTGGATAATACGATCAACTAGGGGGTCCATGCGTGGGAAAGATACGGTACTCGAAACGGTTACCGGAACCGTTACCAGCTGATAAATCATCAGCTAGCCAGTTTTATATTTAGGCTATGTTGTTAAGTGGTTACTCTATCAATACCTTTTTAAAATTAAGCTTGCTATTCGGAACAATAAGTTTGTTTGCCGCCTGTACGGACGATCTTCCTCCAGCCGTAGCGGATGCCTATGCCGGCTTACCCGAAAAGCTGGACTACAACTTCCACGTAAAGCCCATCCTTTCCGACAAATGCTTTGCCTGCCATGGTCCCGACGCGGAAAGTCGGTATGGCGATCTTCGCCTCGACCTCCCGGCTGGCTCTACCTTACTTTCCTCCACCGAAGCCAGCACCCGCGGCCGCGCCCTAAACGGGGAACTCCTCGAACGCATCCTCAGCTCGGACCCAGAACAGGTAATGCCCCCACCCGAATCCAAATTATCCCTCTCCGATCGGGAACGGGCCACCCTGGCCAAGTGGCTAGAGCAAGGGGCGCCCTACGCCGAGCACTGGTCTTTTTTAGCCCGCCAGGAAATACGACCACCCGCAGGGGAAGGCCAGGGAATCGATCGCTTCCTCAACGCCCGGCTAGCCCGGGAAGCGCTACCACCTAACGTTCCCGCTAGCCCTGAGATCCTCACGCGCCGGGCGGCCTTCGCCCTCACGGGCTTACCACCCGAACCCCAGGATTACACCCTTCCCTACGAAGCCCTGCTCGATACACTCCTCACCCGCCCCGCCTACGGCGAGCGCATGGCCGCTCACTGGCTGGACGTAGCCCGCTACGCCGACTCGGACGGTTACCTCGACGATAAACACCGCCGCGTGTGGCCCTACCGCGATTGGGTCATCCGCACCTTCAACCAGAACCTGCCCTACGACGACTTCGTCACTCAACAATTGGCGGGGGACCTCCTTCCGAATGCCAACCAAGAAACTACCCTAGCCACGGCTTTTAATCGCCTCCATAAGCGCAACAGCGAGGCAGGCATTGTCTACGAAGAATACCGCGTTGAGTACGTAGCCGACCGAACCCTCACCCTAGGCAAGGCCTTCCTGGGGTTAAGTATCGAATGTGCACAGTGCCATGACCACAAGTACGACCCCATCAGCCAAGAGGACTACTTTAAAACTTTCGCCTTTTTCAATAGTACGGCCGAAATCGGTACGGCCGTATATGGCCCCGACCAAACCCCGGGCCCCAGCCTACTGCTCAGCGACGAACGCAGAGATTCAATCATAGCTTTCTTGCGGGAACAAATCGCCAAAAAAGAAGCCGACTTACCCGTTCGTGATCGTGATCCCGAGCTGGCAAAAGCAGAAGTTTACCTGCCATTCGACCAGGTCAGGCAAACGGGCGACCATAGTTTCTCTAGTCCTCTCTACGGCAGTAAAACCAGGGGTGTATCCATCCAACGGGCCAAATTTGCGAAAGGCCGCAGCGGACAAGCTTTGTTCTATCAGGATGGAACGGACTTGATTCTTCCAGATTCCATTGGCTGGCACGAACGCCACGAACCTTTCAGCCTTGGTTTTTCCGTAAGAGTGGACAGCATCTACGAGGAGGCTGGCCTACTAATGCATTGTGAAGTAGAACGCCTTGGAACTAAGGGCTGGTCCGTTCACTTGGAAAACAACCACCTCCGCTTTCTCATTGCTCACTCCTGGCCGAGTAATGCGATTGAGGTACGCACTCCTAAACAACTAGCGCTGCACGAATGGACCGATTTCGTAATTACCTACGACGGCTCCAGCAAAGCGACGGGAGTCAAGATATTTCGCAATGGCCGGCAGATCGAGCCGAAAATTGTGCACGATAATCTCTACAAGAGCATTACCTTCGAGCGGGATATTCACACTTATGGTTTCGCGGGTTTGCGCCTTAAGGGAGGCAAAGTAAAGGTACCCGTTGGCGCGGGTTTGGACGAATTACGGGTGTGGTCACAAGACATTTCTAGTGACGTGCCTGAAGCGGCATTCGGCCAGCTTACCGCGCTCCGCCGCCGCTTAAACGATACCCTAGACGCCATCCCTGAGATCATGGTAATGGGGGACCTACCTGCGCCCCGCCCCACCTTCATCCTGGATCGAGGGATGTACGATGCCCCGACCAAACCAGTTTCTCCGGGCGTACCCGAGGCCATTCTACCCTGGGATAAAAACCTACCACAAAATCGTCTTGGTCTAGCCAGCTGGGTAACCGACCCGGCTCACCCCCTCACGGCCAGGGTATTCGTAAACCGCATTTGGTCCTTGCACTTCGGTCGGGGGCTGGTAGAAACAACCGAAGATTTCGGTAACCAGGGCGCTCTACCTTCTCACCCAGACTTACTGGACTGGCTGGCCAACTGGTTCGTGGAAAATGGTTGGGACATCAAGGCGCTGCACCGATTGATCCTCTCGTCCAAGGCCTTCCAACGTAGCTCTGCCTCAAGTGGAATTTTACAGGAGCGCGACCCCGATAATATTCTCTTGGCCCGCGGGCCCAGCTACCGCCTCCCGGCAGAAATGGTACGCGACAATGCACTTGCCGCTAGTGGTTTATTGGTCCGGGATATTGGCGGGCCGAGCGTTTACCCTTACCAACCACCGGGGCTTTGGGATGAGCTTTCCGATAAAGTCTGGCGCTACCCTTATCTGCTAGCTACCGGCAAAAACCGCTACCGCAGGAGCCTCTACACGATTCGGAAGCGCACGGCCATTCACCCCAACCAGCTTATTTTCGATGCACCGGATAATTCCGTATGTACCGTCCGGCGCCGGCGCAGTAACACGCCCCTACAAGCTCTGGTATTGCTCAATGATCCGACTTACCTCGAGGCGGCGACTCACCTAGCGAAGCAGATTGATGCCAAGGGAGGCAGCCCTACTGAGCGGATCGCCGCAGGTTTTCGGGCTCTTACCTCCCGTGCACCCGAACCCGCAGAGGCGAAACGTTTACTTGCCTATTACCAACAACAAGAAGACCTAGCTCCAGTCTTCCATGCCGTAATGAATAGTACTGATTTTTACACCCTGCGTTAACCCAAAAACCATGCTCAACCGTAGAAAATTTTTGCGTGACACTTCTTTTGGCCTAGGCGCGGTAGCCCTGTCTAGTCTACTTTCCACCACGGCTCCACCACGGGTAGCTAAGGCAAAACGGGTGATCTACCTGTTCATGAGTGGAGCGCCTTCCCAGCTGGAAACCTTTGACTACAAGCCCGCGCTACATAAGTGGCACGGTAAGGAAATTCCACCCAGTGTGCGCGGGACCCAGCGCAACTCCGGAATGGTAACCGATCAGAGCAGTTTCCCCCTAGTACAGCCATCCTGTGGGTTCAAGCAATACGGGAGAGCCGGTGCCTGGGTGAGTGAATACTTCCCACACACCGCAAAAATCGTGGATGACCTTTGCTTTGTCAATTCCATGTATACCGAGGCAATCAACCACACTCCGGCCGTCAGCATGATGCAAACGGGTAGCCAACAACCCGGCCGACCGGGTATTGGGGCTTGGTTGAGTTATGGCTTAGGGTCCGTTAACCAAGAGCTTCCGGCTTTCGTCGTGCTAAATAGCCTGGGTAGGGGCGGCCAACCTTTATCACCTACTGCTTGGAGCAATGGTTTTCTCCCCAGCCAACACCAAGGCGTACAACTACGCTCTGGAATTGACCCTGTCCTATACCTCAACGATCCAGAAGGCATTAGCCGGACCGACCGGCGCGAGCAGCTCGACGTTATCCAGGGACTCAATGCCAGTCAGCATGATCGTTGGGAAGATCCCGAAATTCAAGCGCGAATCGCCCAGTACGAAATGGCCTTCAAAATGCAGGCGTCAGTGCCGGAAGCTTTAGACCTCAGTGATGAGCCCGAACACATTTACCAGCTCTACGGCGAAGAGGCACGCAAACCCGGCACCTTTGCTTTTAACTGTCTGCGCGCACGCCGACTAGCGGAGCGCGACGTTCGCTTTATCCAACTCTATCACACCGGCTGGGACCATCACGGTGGCCTCCCAGGAGGAATGCGGCGCCAGGCGAGAGAAACGGATCAAGCATCAGCCGCCCTCGTTGCCGACTTAAAACAACGAGGACTCTTAGAAGACACCCTCGTAATTTGGGGCGGCGAATTTGGCCGGACCAGCTTCAGTCAGGGACGCTTGACTAAAGAAGGTTTCGGCCGCGATCACCACCCCGGCTGTTTCAGCATGTGGTTCGCCGGAGCGGGTGTAAAAGCGGGTTCCGTTTATGGTCGGACGGATGAGCTGGGCTATAATGTAGTGGAAAACGGAGTACACGTTCACGATTTCCAGGCCACTTTGCTGCACCTACTCGGTATCGACCACGAAGCCTT
>JBCDGT010000270.1:0-5489 GCA_038750915.1 Bacteroidota bacterium | reverse complement strand
GAAATAGCGTACTGATAGAAAGTCCATAAAAACACCAAGGCGGAGAGACGCCCGGAATACCTGGCGGCGTACCTAAAGGTGTCGCTCATCTCCAGGGTAAATAAGTAGGAAAACAGAAAAATAATTATTTCAGCGCCTACGCCTAATAGTAGCAGTGTTCGTAAGTGAGCATTCATGCGGGAGTAGCGTTTCTTTGCGGGAGCCCAAAAATTGGGGTGACCAATTCCCACTCCGAAATATACGATGTCGGATCGGGAGCAACCTGGCCTACAGCGCTCTCCGAGCGAGCCTCCACCGGTCAATGCACCAGCGGTCGCGCCCAACTTCTACTCCGCGGTGGCGGCGGCTTCGCGGCCACTTATTTTCAGAATAATGGCCCCAACTGCTCCAGAAATTACGGAACCGACCAAGATTCCAATCTTGGCGGAATCCACTAGCACCAACCGATCGGGGAAGGCGAGATTGGCAATAAAGATAGACATCGTAAACCCGACGCCCGCCAGGATGGATACCCCCACGATCTGTAGCGTATTGACCCGGTCGGGGAGCTCTGCGATACCAAGTTTAACCGCCCCCAGAGAAAACAGGGAAATGCCGATAAACTTGCCTACAAACAGCGCGATGGCAATATTAAAAATGAGTCCGGTATTCAACTCCATGCCCGAACTGAAAGCAATCCCTGCGTTGGCCAACGCGAAGACAGGCATGATGAAGTAGGCCACCCAACCGTGGAGTTTATGCTCGAGGTGTTGCAGGGGAGAATGAAAATCATCTACTAGATCTTCCAGTTCCCCGAGGTGCTCCAGTTGTTCCTTGGAAAGGGCCTGGCGGTCGGTTTGAGAAGCCCCTTTAAGATTTTCAACTACGGAAGAAACTTCGGTCAGGAAGGTAGAGGCATCGATCTTCTGGCGAATGGGCACGCCGAAGGCAAGTAATACACCAGCGATAGTGGGGTGAATTCCGGATTTTAGGAAAAGTGTCCAGACAATCACCCCAAAGATGATCTGAAGATACCTGATGTAAATCCCCCGCCAGGAGAGGAAATAGAGGATACCCAAAAGCATAAACGAATAAATAAGTAAGCTCCACTCAATTCCCCCACTATAAAACAGGGCGATGATGAGTACCGCGCAGAGATCATCAACAATCGCGAAAGCCGTGAGAAAAATTTTGAGGCTCAGCGGAACGGACTTACCCAGTAACTTAATAATCGCTAAGGTGAAGGCAATGTCCGTAGCCATGGAGATACCCCAGCCGTTGGCGGTATCGGGGCTTTCGTTGAGGAAAGTAAACAGGGCGTAAGGCACCAAAATACCGCCCGCTGCGGCAACGATTGGAAAAGTAGCTTTTCGGAGAGAGTTCAGTTCGCCAACTAGTACTTCCCGCTTGATTTCCAGGCCGATCAAAAAGAAAAAAACGGCCATGAGGCCGTCGTTAATCCAAAGAATGAGCGGCTTCGTAAGCCCATAGTCTTCCGTTCCGACCCCTAGTTTAGTTTGCCAGATCGCGGCGTAGGTATCTCCGTAGCTAGAGTTAGCCCACCACATTGCTCCCAGAGTAACGATAAAGAGAATAATACCACTCAGGCTTTCTAGCTTGATGAATTTCTCTAGGGGAGTTAGGAGATAGTCCTTAATCATAATATGTGGGGTGTTAGCGTAAGTCGTATCGGTAACTGTAAAAATCACCTTGAGGTTCAGTCCATCGTAGTTGCCGGCCGGAAACCTTTATCTTAGGCCCCACATACCTCTCCATTATGCGTCATTTACCCGTTCTGATCCTTCTTCTTATCGCCGCTACTGCTTTACGCGCCCAGCAAAGTCCGGCCTATCAAGCCCTGGCTAAAATTGCCCACGTCGAGCAAAAGCATATGGTAGAAATGCGCGACGGCATCCGTTTGGCAACGGACATCTACCGCCCGAAAACGGATAAAAAGGTCCCCATCATTTTGAGTCGTACTCCTTACCAAATGAACGGCTGGGTAGACGGCGAAGAACGCACCCGTACCTACGAACGCGCCCTGCAGTGGGTAAAAGCCGGCTATGCTTACGTGGTCCAAAACGCACGTGGCCGTTATTTCAGTGAAGGAGAATGGGACATTCTGGGTGTTCCCCTAACCGACGGCTATGATGCCTTTACCTGGTTAGCGGAGCGTCCTTGGAGCAACGGCAACATCGGCTTATTAGGATGTAGTTCCACCGCTGAATGGCAGATGGCCGTGGCCAGCCTTGGCCATCCGGCGCTCAAGGCCATGGTTCCCCAGGGTTATGGTGCCGGCGTTGGCCAGGTCGGTGAATTTATGGAACAGGGTAACTGGTACCGGGGCGGCGCCCAACAGATGTTGTTCACCGCCTGGCTCTACTCCGTACAGCACGACCCCATGCGCCCTCGGCTTCAGCAGGGTATTGCCCGCGAAGATCTCTTGCGCCTCCAGCGCTTTCACGATATGGCCCCCGAATATCCTAGGGTATCCTGGAAAGAAGGCTTAGCTACCCTTCCGGTGCAAGACATCATCAAAGCCCAGCACGGGCCCAAGGGCATTTACGAGGAAATGATTACCCGTACTCCAAGCAGTAAAGCTTGGTACGAGGGTGGTCTGTACCACGATGAAATGCCCTTTAACGTACCCGCCTTTTGGTTCGCCAGCTGGTACGACGTATCCATCAGCCCCAACCTCGCGCTGTTTAATCACGTGCGTAAGAACGCCACCACCGAGGAAGTGCGCGACCAGCAATTCATGTTCGTAGCCCCTACCCTCCACTGTGGCTATACCCGCGCTAAGGAGAACACCATCGTCGGGGAGCGCAGCGTCGGGGACGCTCGTTATGATTACCAAACGCTCATTCAAGACTTTTTTGACCAATACTTAAAGGGGGAAAAAGAAGTGGCGCGGCCGCGGGTGCAATATTATACGATGGGCAGCAATGAATGGCACACCAGTGACACCTGGCCGCCCGCGGCGGCGGAAATGACCGCTTTCTACCTCGATAGCGACGGCAGTGCTAACACCCTCCACGGAAATGGCCGTCTGAGCGCTCAAGCCCCCCAACAAGACAAACCCGACGGTTTCTTCTATGACCCCATGAACCCCGTCCCCAGCTACGGCGGCAACGTATGCTGTACCGGCAATGCCGTGCAGGGCGGCGCTTACGATCAGCGCATCATGGAAACCCGCAACGACATTCTCGTCTATACCTCCGAACCTTTTGCCGAAGGAGTAGAAGTAACTGGTAGCATCGAAACTACCCTTTACGTAAGCTCCGACGCCAAAGACACTGATTTTACCGTTAAGCTCATCGACGTTGCCCCCGACGGGACGGCCTACAACCTGGATGAAACGATCCAACGTGTCCGCTACCGGGAAGGCTACGACAAGGAAGTATTTATGGAGAAAGGCAAGGTATACGAAGTGAAGCTAACCCCAATGTCAACGAGTAATTATTTCAAGCCTGGTCATTCCGTGCGCATAGAAATCTCCAGCTCTAATTTCCCCCGTTTTGACCGCAACCTGAATACAGGTGGCAATAACTACGATGAAAAGGAAGGGGTCGTCGCCAAGAATTCAGTGCATCACTCCGCGGAGTACCCTAGCGTGATTCGCCTACCGCTAATCAAAGTAGGGACGCGGAAGTAAGCGCTACTTCGCCTCGTACAAAAGGGTGGCCTCTCGCTGATTCAGCCATTCTTCGATCATGGCAACACCAGGATTACTTTCCTCGATCCAGCGCTTGCAGTGAGTGAATTCGGCTAGTAATACTTCCTCGGGAATCTGACTAAGATCGTGGGCGGTATCATCCCAGCGTGGCCCACTTATCCAGATGGCGGCAAATAGCACCTTGGCTTCTAGAGCCGGCGTTCCGTCTGCCACCAGGGCTTCGTGGAACATCCGGTGCACTTCCCGCCAGGGCCGTCGCCGATACTGGTCCCTAGCCCGGTTGGCATTCTCCCCGCTACAATAAGCATCGTGAATAACTGCCGCTTTTAGCAGGTAAGGCGTAAAACGCTCCTCACCAAGCCACAAGGCCAGTCTTGGCACGGTAGCACCATCCGTTAAGGTTCCCTTTGGGGCGATCCAGGCCGTACCCATTGAATCAATAAAGCGCAGCTCTTCGTCCACTAATTCCTTCATATGGGAATGGGCCACTTTCTGTAAATTGATCCTAACCGGCACAAAAGCCGATTGAGCAGCCTCTCGCTCAGAAAAGTCAACTATTTGAGTAGTAACGATCAGTCCAACAGCAATGAATAGTAAGGTAAGTGTTGGCCAAGAAATTGAATTAGTGGTTTGCATCATACAGGTTTTCTGGAGTGGGGAAGGCAAATACATAGTTAGCCCAGGGTGAAGTGGGCAAAAAAGGTGTTCTCCAAAGTGGCCTAAAAGCTTAGGCCAAGGCTAGTGTATGATGTGTGGCGGTCCTTATTGTCGGTTATCGCTTCTTGTAAAGACGACCCAAAATCCAGAAGGCAGCATATCAGGCAAAAAAAGCACTAGGGTGGCGCAGATTCCTAGAATACTTAGATGAGGATTTAGTAAACAGATAAAGCCCCCGCCAAAGCATTCACTGGGGCGGGGGCGATTACTTACGTCAAATAAATTTTCTAATGAACAACAAAGCGGTGAGTGACGGGTCGGCGGTCAGCAAGCTGAACCTGGAGGAAGTACACCCCGGCGGGTAGTTCGGAAATATTGGCCTTAAACTGACCATCTTGGCCGCTAAAGCGTACACCCGTCGCCTGGCCCGCAACGTTGAGCAAGCCAAGCAGGGTCGCTCCCGCAGGAAGCTGCACGCTGAGAAAGTCAGTAGCAGGGTTCGGGAAAAGAACTAACTGCTCTCCCGATTGGAAGCTAACGGTGGCAATATTAGAAAGGGACTCTTGTCCGTCAAAGTCTGTTTGTCGCAGCCGGTAGTAGTTGAGGCCGGAGTAAGGGGCTTCGTCAATGAAAACATAAGCCTGCTCTAATGCTGCATTGCCGGCACCTGCGACCTCGCCAACTTGCTCAAATTGGTCGCTACCTTCCACGCGGCGTTCAATGATAAAGTGACTATTGTTAGACTCTGTGCTAGTCCGCCAATCTAGTTGAGCACGCTGTTTGGGTAGTGCTTTTGCTCGAAAAAAAAGGAATTCTACGGGGAGGGCTGCCAATTCTACATCAGGCTGGTGAAATCCTTGGGTAAGGATGATGTCTCCGGTGTAAGTTTCCGTCATAATTTCTCCAAGGGTCCATTCCAAGGTTAGGGATCCATTAGAGAATGTTTCTCCGGCAGAAGCTACCACTTCCGGCGTCAAACTTTGAGCACTTAGGGCACAGGTAGACAAAACCAGAGCAAGGTTATAGATTAATCTTTTCATTGTTCTTCTTCGTTTTCCTGGTCAGCACCAATTTTGAACGCCCTGCTCTTCCCGTAACCTTCGGGATAGTAATACTTCCCTTTCTGTTTGGGTGCTTTCTCTTCCTCGGCCTGGTAGGGGTGATCATGGGCCCAGGG
>JBCDGT010000269.1:0-5515 GCA_038750915.1 Bacteroidota bacterium | reverse complement strand
GCGCTCGAAGAAGCCCTAAAAAGACTGGACACGGATTATCTGGACCTCCTGCTTTTGCACTGGCCCGTAGATGGCTACCTAGCAGCCTGGAAAGCCCTGGAAGAGGCCTTAAGTAACGGTAAGGTCCGCTCCATCGGTCTCAGTAATTACCTGCCTAAACAACTTAACGATATCCTAGAGCAAGGCGAGATCGTTCCCGCCGTGAACCAAATCGAGTATCACCCTTATCTAGTGCAGGCGGACATCATCTCGGAATGCGATGCTCACAACATAGCCATAACCGCCTGGAGTCCCCTAATGCAAGGTAAGTTCAAAGAAGAGCCACTCTTCGCAGAAATTGCTTCTGCCTACGGTAAAACACCAGCACAAGTAGTACTCCGTTGGTGCCTGCAAAACGACATCATCATTATCCCCAAAAGCACCAATCCAGGTCGCATAAAACAGAACGCGGACCTCTTTGACTTTGAGCTCTCCGAAGCGCATATGATTGCCATCGATGAACTCGAACGCGGCCACCATTTCGGCCCCGATCCTCGCAACTTTGACTTTTAGCCTTACTTTTCCCCTTGAGAAGCTAAAGATTTTTCGCTATGCCCCTAAGCTTTCGCCCGCTGGAAAATACCACCACCGCTTTTTTCCACGATTTATTCCACTCTTCCTTTTACTCACCACCCGGAGAGCCTCCGCTCCCTTTCGAAGCAATCCGGCGCCCTGAGTTGAGGAGATACTATGAATACTGGGGAAAAGAAGGCGATCTCGGTTTTGTTGTTGAACAGGATGGAGAAGACATCGGAGCTGTTTGGTCTCGGCGCTTCACCCAGGAAGCACCAGGCTATGGTTTCGTAGCCACGGATGTACCCGAACTAGGTATTGCCATTAAGAAGGGACTCCGCGGCAGTGGTATTGGACAACAACTGATGGACCACTTCCTGGAAGCGCTCCGCCAGCGGGGCGACCAACAGGTTTCTCTCAGCGTTCACGGAGACAATCACGCGGCCCAGTGGTATCAACGCATGGGATTTCGCACCGTCGCCTTTGATGGTAAGACCATGACAATGGTGCTGGATTTGTAGGTTGGTTATTTGGTCTGTTGAGCGAGGGGTTAATGCTGTCCAGTTAACTCTCTACCGGCTCCGGACGTCCCGTCCGGCCTCCTACAACTCAACGAAATGACCAGCCTACCCCAAGCAGACTAGATAACCGGGCTAGATCAACCGGACGGGACGTCCGGAGCCGTGATGAATAGACCGAAGAAAAAAAATTGAAGACCAAATTAGCTCTCCGGAAGCTCCTGCTGGCCCAACCAGCCCGTATCGAAGTTACCGTTACGGAAATCGTCCTGTTTCATCAGCCACTGGTGGAAAGGAACCGTGGTTTTTACGCCTTCGATGATGAACTCATCCAGGGCACGTTCCATTTTGGTGATGGCTTCCTCCCGGCTTGGGGCTCTGACGATAAGCTTTGCAATCATACTATCGTAGTATGGCGGAATGGTGTAACCAGCATAAACGTGGGTATCTACTCGGACCCCAAGCCCTTTAGAACTGTGGAAACTGGTGATTTTACCGGGACTTGGGCGGAAATTATTCCAGGGGTCTTCGGCGTTAATGCGGCACTCTATCGCGTGTCCCTTAGGGTAGTAATTGGCACCCGTCAAGGCCTCGCCGTAGGCGACTTTAATCTGCTCCTTAATCAGGTCATGATCGATGACTTCTTCAGTTACTGGGTGTTCCACCTGAATCCGCGTATTCATTTCCATGAAGTAGAAATTGCGGTCAGCATCCACTAGAAACTCCACCGTTCCTACTCCTTCGTAGTTAATGGCTTCCCCTGCTTTGATGGCCGCTTGCCCCATGTTTTCACGGAGTTCATCGGTCATAAAGGGGCTGGGGCATTCTTCCACGAGTTTTTGGTGACGACGCTGTACGGAGCAATCGCGCTCCGACAGGTGAATAACTTTGCCGTACTGATCCCCAATGACTTGAATCTCGATATGGCGCGGTTCGGTGATGTACTTTTCCATGTACATGCCATCGTTGCCAAAGGCCGCTTTGGCTTCCGCGCGGGCACTGTCCCAGGCTCCCTGAAACGCTTCGGCGGAGTTGATGATCCGCATACCTTTCCCGCCACCGCCAGCGGTGGCTTTGATCATCACGGGGTACCCCATTTCGGCGGCCTGTTGTTGGCCGTCCTCTACCGATTTTAGCAACTCTCCGTTTCCGGGTACAACGGGCACCTTCGCCTTGATCATCGTGTCTTTTGCCGTGATCTTATCGCCCATTTGGCGTATGTGCTGGGGCTTAGGACCAATGAACTTGATCCCGTATTCCTCACAGACTTCCGCAAAATCAGCATTTTCCGATAGAAACCCATAACCAGGGTGTACTGCATCAGCGTTGGTAATTTCTACGGCTGCCATGATCTTCGGGATGCTCAGGTAGCTGTCCGTAGAAGAAGGAGGACCAATACAAACGGCCTCATCGGCAAAGCGTACGTGTAGGCTTTCTCGGTCCGCGGTAGAATAAATAGCCACCGTTTTGATGTCCATTTCCCGGCAGGTACGAATGATCCGCAGGGCAATTTCACCACGGTTGGCGATTAGAATTTTTTTGAACTTTTCCGCCATAGCGTTGGCTTTAGGTTGGGGTCAAGTGCCCAACTTGCTTACAGAATAACAATCCGGCAGATCACTTACGAAGGATCGACGAGGAAGAGGGGCTGATCGTACTCGATCGGCTGTGCGTCTTCCACCAAGACTTTAACAATCTTACCACTTACCTCGGACTCGATCTCGTTGAACAGCTTCATCGCCTCAACAATACATACAGTATCGCCTTTCGAGACGCTGTCGCCTACCTTGACGTATACTCCTTTATCCGGAGAAGGTGACCGGTAGAAGGTGCCAATCATGGGCGACTTAATCTCCACGTAGTTACTCGTATCAGCGGCGTCACTGGCAGCAGCTTCCTTAGGCGCGGCCGCAGGTGCAGCGGCTGGTATGGCAGGAGCTGGGGCCGGAGCAGCGGCGGGATAAGCCGGAGCAGCCGCTGGCACATTAATGATCGAAGGGGCGGCGGCAGGAGCCCCCTGCGCAGTGGCATTCGTCACAAATGACTTTCCACGAATATGCAGTTTAACTTCTCCTCCTTGGTATTTGAATTCTGAAAGCTCGGTTTTAGCCACTAGCTTAATCAGTTCCTGGATTTCTTTTAGTGTCATCTTCCGTTACTTTTTAGCGCGTTCCACGTAGGAGTTCGTGCGGGTGTCAATTTTGATCCGGTCGCCTACGTTAATGAATAAAGGAACCCGTACTTCCGCTCCTGTTTCCACCGTAGCGGGTTTCAGGGTATTGGTCGCCGTATCTCCTTTTACGCCCGGCTCGGTGTAAGTTATCTCCATTTCGATATACTGAGGCAGGTCTACTGTCAGAGGACTATTATCCTCCGTATTATACAAAACTTCCACAGTATCTCCTTCCCGTAACATTCCTGGATTATCGATCATCGCATCGGCAATCATGGCCTGTTCGTAGGTCACATTATTCATGAAATGGTATCCCATATCATCTTTGTAGAGATACTGCATCTTGTGCCTTTCTACTCGCACCTCTTCAATTTTATGGCCAGAGGGAAAGGTTTCTTGTAATACCCGTCCAGTGGATAGGCTCTTAAATTTAGTGCGCACAAAGGCCGGCCCTTTACCGGGCTTTACGTGCTGAAACTCTACGATAGAATAGATATCACCGTTGTGTTTAAAGGTGAATCCATTCTTAATGTCCGAGGTAGTGGCCATGTTTGGTCATTTTAATGGTATGGGCCCTAAAGGCAGATCGACCGCCAATAATATTAAGATGGGGGCTTGGTTAGTGGCGCGAATATAAGCAAAGGCTATTTTATCCTTTTGCTAACAACGCACTCCCGTTCCTTATTACTCTAGCTAGGCAGAAGGTGATCAAGGCGAAAAAGAGACAGCAACCGGATGGAAATTCAACTGACAGCACCCGCGACGGGAGTAGGATAAAGGACGTCCTCCTCGGAAAAGCTGTAGTATTCATGCTGGGTCACAATGAGGTGATCTAGTACAAATAAATCCAACTGTTGGGCAGCAACACACAGCTTACGGGTAAGCTTAAAATCCGCTTCACTGGGGATAGCCCTACCACTAGGGTGATTGTGCGCAAAGACCAAAGAAGTAACCGTAGGGTGAGAAAGGGCAGTGCGAAAGATGGTCTTAGCGTCCGCGATGGTTCCCGTTACCCCACCCCGACTAATGAGGTGAGTTCCGAGCAAATGATTTGCCCGGTTAAGGCAAAGAAGGTAAAATTCTTCGTAAGGCAAATCACCGATCAAGGGGCGGAGATAAGCAAAAGTTTGTTCTCCGTTGGCCAGTACCAGTTTTTGGTGAGCAGCCGCAGCTTCCCGTCGTTTCCCCAGCTCTAAGGCCGCCACTATGCGCATGGCCTTCACCTTACCCACGCCAGGGAATTCTTGAAAATCATTTACCTCCCGTCGGGCCAACTCGTGCAAATTATGGTCTACCGAACGAAGTAGACGGCGAGCTACAACTAATGCAGAAGCTCCCCTTGTGCCAGACCCTAAGAGTAAAGCAACTACTTCCGCATCCGAAAGAGTTCGTGGCCCGTGGCGAAGTAGCTTTTCCCGGGGTTGATCTCCCTGGCCCAGGTCCTTAATCCTCAGAGAGGAGGTAATTGAAATATTGTTGGTCATGCTCCAGATAGTGGACAGAAGGAGAACAAGGCCTTGCCCAACAAATGTAGTAATAAATAAAAAAGAACAACAACTTGAAGCAAATACTTCTTTTACCACTAACCGACCAACCTTTGCCCAGTAAGCACTTATCTTTCGGATATGCGATTATTCTACTTGCTATTATTCACCCTTCTCTGCACCTGCGCTCGCGCCCAGAAAGTGCTGCTGTTCGAAAAGTTGACCTCCTCAAAATCAGAACGATTGTACGAAGGAGATCTTTTAAAATTCAAAATGAAGGGCGATAAATTTTGGCAATCGGGCCGAATGCTGGAGTTACGGCCGGACATTCAGGCTCTGGTAATTAACGATCGCTTCATTATGGTCGATGAAATTGCTAGTGTACACCAAGGACGAGGCATCGGTACGGCCATTGGAGGTTCCCTAATGACTTTCGGTGTAGCCTGGAGTGGGATCGGCTTGGTAGGTTATGCCACCGATAAAGACCCTACCACCAACCTGGAAAGCCGAGATCTACTGATAACCGCTACCTCACTCGCCTCCGGATTCCTGATTTACAAGCTATTTGGACAGAAGAAATTCAAGACCGGTAAGTACAAACGACTACGGGTAGTGGATACGAGTTTTTAGCATTATAGGCCTTATCTTAGCTATATGACTAGAGTGTTATCAGAACTGGATATACTTGGCACTAACTTCGATTGGACGATCGAGCGATACCATAATGCGATCGCTGCCGGAGTGCTAACGGAGTATGATAAAGTAGAGTTAATCAAAGGAAGAATTAT
>JBCDGT010000268.1:0-5515 GCA_038750915.1 Bacteroidota bacterium | reverse complement strand
TTGGCGGGAGAGTACCTCCTCCGGTTGGGTCGCGATAGCCTGAGCTAGATGAGTTTGTACCGTTAGGAAAGTCTGAATCACTTCTGCCTTGTCCCTCTCTTGGTAGGCGTTCCTAAGTACCCACTCTTCCTGGTCATAACCTACAAAGCGAAGGTGGTCTTGGTGGGGGGCACGTAAAAAACGCTGATGGTTGTTGTAGGCAGAATCGATTAGGTGGCCAAGAATCTGTTTTTGGGACCAGCGTCCCGGGCCAGAAGATTGGCTAAAGACTTCATCGGGTATTGCCTCGAGTTGTGGGGCGGCGGCGCGCAGGATGCTGAGTAAGGTTTTTGTGGGCATAGTCAATAAGTTCTGCGGCAAAGTAAATCGTTTCTAATTTGGCAAGTCGGATAAAATTATTAGCTTTTTCTATGCTAAGTTAATGTACAAGTTATTCCTGCTCCGCAGTCCGTTAGTCGATACCATCGTCGTGCCAAATCGGCTTTTTTAGCGGGTTCAATCAAGATAGGAGTAGCGGAAGATTAGCAAGGTAGATGTTGTTGCCGAGCGCTATGAGTTTCCGGTATACGAAGTATTAGACGACTTGTTTACCCATCATTTTCCGATCGGTAATGCTCAGGAAGCTGTCTTAGATTCCCTTATTTAGGATCAAAGCTGTCTTTCTTGCACCTTGTATTTCTTGCGTAAATTGAGTACTTCATCCTCGGGTAAGCCAAACTCCTATGAAAACTATCTTACTTCTTTGTTGCCTGATCTCCACTAGTGTATTAGCCCAACAGTATCCTGATACGCTCTACGTTCCACCCTTGCGTCAATCTGCTTATCCGCTCGGAGAGGGGCCAAGGGTCGTTTTCGATGCTGGGCACCAAAACTTTGGCGCTGACCTTCGGGCAAACGCCGCCCTAGAAAAATTGCTGTTGCGAGATGGCTACCAAGTAAGTTACTCCACCGAAACGTTTGATCGGCCCGAACGCTTAGCAGACGTTGAGGTATTAGTGATTATTAATGCCTTGCACGCGGACAATGTAGGGCAATGGTATCGGCCTGTCCATTCTGCTTTTTCAAAGAAAGAAGTTAAGGTGCTCAAACAGTGGGTAGCGGAGGGAGGTAACTTATTACTTGTTGCGGACCACATGCCATTTGGAGGTGCCGCTAAGGAGTTAGCTAGCGCTTTTGGTGTAGCATGGCTAGATGGATTCGCTAAAATTGAACCTACTTACTGGCCGCCGAGCCATTTTGAGGGGGATGAAATGTTGCGTCAGCACCACCCCGTAGTGAAAGGACTAGAAGAAAGAGAAAAGCTTACCAGGGTTGCTTCCTTTACCGGCTCTGCTTTCTTACCACCGCCGGAAGCAGAAATTGCCTTGGCCTTTCTACCGGAACATCGGTCAGTACAGCCGGATACGGCCTGGCGGTTTAAGGAGAATACGCCTGAGGTTTCGCTTCCTGGTCACGCCCAGGGCGCCACCCTAGCATTTGGTAAGGGAAGATTGGCGTGTTGGGGTGAAGCGGGAATGCTCATCGCACAGGTTTTTCGGGGTGACTGGAAAGGTGGTTTCAACTCGCCCTACGCACCAGAAAATGCGCAACTGGTCCTAAACCTGTTTCATTGGTTGAGTGGCCGCTCTTTGCCGTATACCGGGCCTTTGCACCCTGCGCCCGCGCCAGATACTTCACAATTGCAGCGGGAAGTATTGGCTGCCAACCGGGCTTTGGAGCAAGCCTTTCGGGAAGGTGATTTGCTAACCGTATCTTACTTCTACGACGATGAGGCCAAGTTGATCGGCCCTGGTTTTCAATTAGAGGGCCGGGAATCGATCGATAAATACTGGTTCCGTTTAGAAGGTTTGACGGAAGACTGGCTACTTACCGCCGAGCACCTTGATGGAACGGGGGATATGGCCTGGCAAACCGGCCAGTCTACCATTTCTTACCGAGATCGAGATACTGATAGGCTCAAGACGAACACAGTACGCTTTAGTTTGGTTTGGCGGAAAAACTGGGCGGGTAACTGGAAGATTCTCGTAGATCATTACTCCCCTTTAAAGTAGGGTAGCCCTTCTCTCAGTGAAATTTATGCTACACCTTCGGACAAAATATTTTCCTCCTGTAAGCCCAGTGGAGTAGAAGCTTTGACTCCGTAAAAATTCTGCATAAGGGAACTTTTACCTAATGATTTAAGGTTATTTTGGTTAAATGCCATTTTTTAACAAAGCTTTTAGGTTTTGGCCCGTTTAATTAACAGCGGTGTAAGTGACTTTTTCGCGGCACCCACCGAGCTTTGTGTTATCTACGTTATACCAATCCCAAATGTCATGTCCCTGTATCCTCTCCTAGTATTGATTTCTGTTTTGTTGGTCGGCACTTTCTACTTCTCCTTACGCAAGGGTAAGAGCAAGTCATTCGTAGCAGCGAAAAAACCTTCTAAACGCAGCAATCCCCTTACCGGCGGACTATTCGTAATTGCACTGCTCGGTGCCGGAGGCATCGCCTTCGCCACTTTCGCTACCCCAGAGGTAGGAGCTACCGTAATCATTGAAGAAAACCAGCCGCCGCAAGAAGTAGCTACCGTAGTGGATACGGACGAAAATAGTGAGGAATTGGCGAGTTTTTCTTACCCTTAGGCGAGAGCAAAGCTTATTTGGAGAAATTCCCTCCTGGTAAAATTTCAGTGACATCAACTTCGCCAAGCAGGCTATGCGTGAAAGTGGTTCCTTCAGCATGAGTTACGACTGTTTCGTACCTATTGCCATCTACATCGGATTTTGGGTCTGAGTAGACTTAAATCTGGCGTTCTACCAGATTTATTATCCAGTACTCCCTGACTTTAGCTTCCGCGTAAATATGGAGCTTGAATCTCTTGTCTTTCTCTAAGGTGGTGTCGCTAACTTCCATTAAGACGATGATGTCTTCTGCTTCAGGGTGGCCAGAAAGGTAATTCTCCTCATCCCGCTTGGCAATAACAAAATCTGGCTCGGGTTCAGTGTCGTCCAGTATCGCTACGGGATCCTGGGTCCGGTAAGTAAACTGCTTCTGTAGTCTGAGAATGAAATATTCTTGCAAATTACTCACGCAAGCAGCGTGAAATCTACCGACAGGGTTTATAGGTATTATTTTTCCGTATAGCAGCTCAACTCTCTGGTTTTCTTCTAATAAACCAGCTTTTACCATGAGGTGGTATTGCTTGACGGTCCAATCGATAGAATCAAAATAAAACCTCGGTTCGATACGCTTGGTCATACCCTAAAGATAAGTGTTGTTAGCATAACGCAACTACACCCACGCTAGGTTTTACTACGCCAAGGTTTCCGACCTCCAGGTCGGAAGAAAGTATTGTGAAGCTTTGGTTATCTCGCTCAAAGGTTGCCAAACTCCAGGTCGGTAACTTTTGCTGCTACCGCGTCAAATACATACTCCGGTTCCGGTCCAACTCGCGGAAGAACGGATCGGTCATGTCTTTCACGAAGCGGATGGCTTCTCCGGTAGACTTCATCTCGGGCCCGAGTTGCTTGTCGACGTTCGGGAATTTGTTGAAGCTAAAGACCGGTACCTTGATCGCATAGCCACTAGGCTGCGGATTGATGTTGAAGTCCTTTAGCTTCTTGGCCCCGAGCATCACCTTAGTGGCAATATTTAGGTAAGGCACCTTGTAAGCCTTGGCGATGAAAGGAGTGGTCCGGCTAGCTCGGGGGTTCGCTTCGATCACGTATACCTTTTCTTCGCCGGTTTCCTTATCGGTCTTAATCGCAAACTGCACGTTAATCAAACCCTTAGTTTTGAGGGCAAAGGCCAGCTTTTCGGTGTATTCCCGCATTTGGTTGACGGCGTCAACGCCTAGGGAGTATGTTGGTAGTACGGCGGAAGAGTCCCCGGAGTGAATACCGGCGGGCTCGATGTGTTCCATGATGCCCATAATGTGCACCTCGTCACCATCACAAATGGCGTCCACCTCAGCTTCTTTAGCCCGATCAAGGAAGTGGTCCACTAGCACTACCATTTTCGGGTCTTTCTTGAAGATGGAGAGTACGTGGCGTTCCAGTTCATCGTCGTTAATGAAGATCCGCATATCCTGCCCACCCAAGACGTAGCTGGGGCGAACGAGCACGGGATAACCGACACGGTTGGCAACTTCCAGCGCTTGGTCTGCATCCTTAGCCGTACCGTAGTTAGGGTAGGGAATGTCGAGTTCCTTGAGCAAGTCGGAGAAGCGGCCGCGGTCTTCGGCCAGGTCAAGGCTCTCGTAGCTGGAACCGAAAACTTTGATGCCCCGATTGTGAAACTCCTCGGCCAACTTCAGGGCCGTTTGTCCGCCAAGTTGTACGATGATCCCTTCCGGCTTTTCCAGTTCGATTATTTCGCGGATATGTTCCCAGTAGACGGGCTCGAAGTAGAGCTTGTCGGCCTGGTCGAAGTCGGTGGAAACAGTCTCTGGGTTACAGTTGACCATGATGGCTTCGTAACCAGACTCCTGCACGGCGCGGAGCCCGTGCACGCAGCAGTAGTCGAATTCAATACCCTGACCAATACGGTTCGGTCCGGAGCCGAGCACAATCACCTTTTTCTTATCGGATACAATACTTTCGTTTTCCTGATCGAAAGTAGAGTAGAAGTAGGGCGTCTGCGCTTCGAACTCGGCGGCGCAGGTGTCTACCATTTTGTAGGTTCTGCGAATGCCGGCTTTGTACCGAGCCTTCGTGACTGCTTCCTCTTCCACCCTTAGCAGGTAGGCGATTTGCTGATCGGAATAACCGACTTCCTTAAGCTGACGAAAGAAATCTTCGGGGAGGTCTTCGGGAACATTGTAGCGCTGGACCTCTAGGTCTAGGTCGACTAAGCGTTTGATCTGGTTGATGAACCAGGGGTCGATCTTAGTCAGTTTATGGATGGTCTTGCGGGGGACGCCAAGTCGGAGGGCATCCTTGAGCCGGAAGATGCGGTCGTCCGAAACATTCTCAAGCCGGTGCAGGATGTCATCGGTCTTGATCCATTCTTTCTTATCCGATCCGAGACCGGCGCGACCATTTTCGAGACTTTGGCAGGCCTTTTGGAGGGCTTCGAGGAAGTTACGTCCAATGCCCATTACTTCACCAACAGACTTCATCTGCAGACCAAGCTTGTGGTCACTGCCGGGGAACTTATTGAAGTTCCACCGGGGAATCTTAACGATAACGTAATCCAGGGTAGGTTCGAAGAAGGCTGAGGTGGTCTTGGTGATTTGGTTTTTGAGCTCGTCAAGGGTATAGCCCAGGGCTAGTTTGGCGGCAATTTTGGCAATGGGGTAGCCCGTTGCTTTACTCGCCAGGGCCGATGAGCGACTAACGCGAGGGTTGATCTCAATGACGATAAGTTCTTCCGTTTCAGGATTTTGACTGAATTGGATGTTGCAACCACCAGCAAAATTACCCATACTGCGCATGGCGTGGATCGCCTGGTTACGCATATCCTGATAGGCTTTATCCGAGAGGGTCATAGCCGGGGCGACCGTGATGGAGTCTCCCGTATGAATGCCCATGGG
>JBCDGT010000267.1:0-5524 GCA_038750915.1 Bacteroidota bacterium | reverse complement strand
AGCGACGCCATGGTATGTACCGCAGTAACGAACCCTTGTTCTTTAGCCTCTTGCGCAGAAATGGCGGTAGGCAGGTTCTTTTTTTGCAATTCAATAATCTGGCGTAATTCTGTCTGCTTACGGGCGAGGGTAATGCGGAGCTTTTTTTCTTCGTACATGGCGCTGCTATTAACAATTCCCGAAAATACAGGATTAGCAGAACAAACAAGTAAGCCCTACGGGCGTTGGAAAGAGAGGACATAATGTCCCCCCTATTTAAATTCATCACTCAACCACCATCCATTATGGGTTTAATTTCCTTCTTGCGCGACAAGGGTCGCCAGATTTTCGGTAAGAAAGAACAGCAACAGACCGAAGAGGTCAAACTTTCCAAGACCGACCAACTTAAAGCGGAGATCCAGCGCCTGGGGCTCAACGTTAGTGACCTTCAACTAGAGCTCTGTGAGCAGGTTATCGTCAGTGGTCAAGCTGCCGATACCGCTACGGCCGAGCGGGTAGTTCTCGCCCTCGGTAATGTAGAGGGCGTCGGCTCTGTTGACAACCAGCTTAACGTCCTCAACCCAGAACCCGAAGCCGTTTTCTATACCGTAGCAAGTGGGGATAGTCTCTCTAAGATCGCCAAAGCACAGTACGGTGATCCCATGAAGTACCAACAGATCTTTGAGGCCAACCGCCCCATGCTGGAGCATCCGGACAAGATCTACCCCGGTCAGGTACTGCGGATTCCGCAGTAGTTAGGGGGCTAGCTCCTAACCCTGCACACGTTCGACGAGCTCAGTGACCACCTGCGTTCGCGCAAAATAAAAGCGGCCCTGCTCTACCTGAGAGAAGGGCCGCTACTATTTTAAGGCTGGTGGTTACTGTTATTTCCGCGCAATTACTCGCTTTGCTGCGGCGACAACGTCTTTCACGCCGAGGCCATACTTCTCGAGTAACTCCGTGGCTTTACCCGATTCTCCGAAGGTGTCGTTGGTAGCAACGTACTCTTGTGGAGTAGGTAAGCTTTTACTAAGACATTCAGCGATGGCGCTACCTAGACCACCATATTTATTGTGCTCTTCACAACTGACCACGGCGCCGGTTTTCTTGGCGCTGGCGATGACGGCTGCTTCGTCAAGTGGCTTTATGGTGTGAATATTGATCAGGTCAACGCTGATGCCTTCTGCTTCCAGTTCGCGAGCGGCCTCCACTGCGTTCCATACCAAGTGACCGGTTGCGAAGATGGTTACGTCCGAACCTTCGTTGAGGTGCAGGGCTTTACCGATCACGAATTCTTGCTCTTCAGGGATGAAGATGGGCCAGCCGGGGCGGCCGAAGCGTAGGTAAACGGGGCCATAATGATTAGCGATGGCCTGTACGGCAGCTTTAGTTTGGTTATAGTCGGCGGGATTGATGACTGTCATTCCTGGTAGCATCCGCATCATGCCAATGTCTTCCAGAATTTGGTGGGTAGCACCATCTTCCCCTAGGGTCAGTCCGGCGTGGCTGGCACAGATTTTTACGTTCTTATGGCTGTAAGCAATGCTTTGGCGAATCTGGTCGTAGACCCGGCCGGTGGCAAAGTTGGCGAAGGTGGTCGCCATGGGAATTTTTCCGGCTGTTGCCAATCCGGCAGCAACGCCCATCATGTTGGCCTCGGAAATACCACACTGCACGAAACGGTCGGGGTAGGTGGTAATGAAATCCTCCGATTTCATGGAACCGCGCAGGTCAGCGGTCAGCATTACAACGTTATCGTGCTGGTCACCAGCGGCTTTAAGGCCGGCACCGAAACCGTCGCGGGTCGCTTTCTTGCCAGTGGATTGTAATTTATCTAGAGATAGCATAGCTATGATATTCTTATTGAGTTTTGGAATGGATGCGGGCGCGGCCGCAGGTGCAGGGTAGGGGATCAGCGGTAGAAAGAAGGCATGCCTTGTCTCTACCGCACAATGTTTGTCCTAGAAATCGCCGAGGGTTTCTTCTAGCTGGGCGAGCGCGATCTCCGTCTGCTCATCATTGGGCGCCTTCCCGTGCCATTTGTGAGTGCCGACCATAAAGTCAACACCCTGGCCCATTTCCGTTTTCATGACGATACAAGTTGGTTTGCCGTTGCGCTTAGCCTGGGCTTCCTTCAGGGTTTTTACGGTGGCGACCATATCATTGCCGTCCATAGTCATAATGTCCCAGCCAAAGGCTTCGTATTTCTTTGCGAAGCTGCCCATCCGAAGTACTTCTTCCGTGGGACCGTCAATTTGCTGGCCGTTGTCATCAATGATCAGGACCAGGTTGTCAAGCTTGTTGTGTGGGGCGAAAAGAGCCGCTTCCCAGATCTGGCCTTCCTGCTGTTCACCGTCGCCGGTTAGGACAAATACCGTGCGGTCGTCCCCATTCATTTTTTTAGCCATCGCCATACCGCAGGCCGCACTAACACCTTGACCCAAAGAACCAGAGGCAATACGTACTCCGGGCAGACCTTCGTGGGTAGTAGGGTGTCCCTGAAGACGGGAATCGATGTTACGGAAAGTTGCCAATTCCTTAACGGGGAAATAACCCGCGTGGGCCAATGTGGAGTACCAAACTGGGCTAATGTGGCCGTTGGACAAAAAGAAAACATCTTCCCCTTCCGCCTTCATGTTGAAGCTGGGGTCATGCTTCATTACCTCAAAATAGAGCTCAACGAATATATATGCATAGCCCAACGAACCACCAGGGTGGCCCCTTTGACACAGGTATACCTGACGGATAATATCGCGCCGAACCTGACTGGCGATGCGCTGAAGTTCCTGAATGTCTGCCATGAATAATGGGTTGTTGCCCGAGCGTCCGGGCGGTTTTGCGAAAAAAACGGGCAAAATGCCAGTAAATGGGTAGCTTCCCGAAGGGATTAGTTTATTTGCAAAGCTAAGTCCTTTTCGGCGTATATGCTAACCAATTGAAAATGTAATCGGTTGATCGACAAGCCATATTTTCTAGTCCATTTGACGGTTGTGTCCTCACTTGACCTCTTGATGACCCACTGTGCACCCGTCCGACGAGCTCAGTAGGCACCTGCGCGAGCGCCCTAACTTAATTAAATAATTAAAATTCAACGTTTAGTTCAAAGGTCCTGACATGGGTTAAA
Organism: Bacteroidota bacterium; assembly: GCA_038750915.1. Classification (GTDB taxonomy): domain Bacteria; phylum Bacteroidota; class Bacteroidia; order Chitinophagales; family Saprospiraceae; genus Neolewinella. The sequence goes on along the minus strand of JBCDGT010000267.1, from coordinate 2,421 downwards.
TGCTATTGGTCTAATCAAAATTTCTAAATTCATTACACCTGCGGGCCCGCCGAAACAATAAGCTGAATACTTATTAATAAATACCGCCGCAATGTACCACCACGACCTTGCTGCCTAATGGGTAATGGCCTACTTGTAAGCGTTCTAGCACCCCAAAAAAAAGTTTAGCGGAGTAGATTGGTTCCAGCGGAGGTAAGCCACTTTGTTTCAGATCGGCAAGAGCAGCTAGGCCAGTCTTCGGTACCCTCCATTCTCCGGGAAATTTGCCGTAGCCGCCAAAATGATAATCCGAAATGCACTGCCAATTTGCCGTAGCCGCAGGAGTAAGCCATCGTGCAATTTCGTCTTGCATCCAGTTGCCCTTTAAGGCTGGAAAAATTTCGATTTTGGTAGAGGGGGCGGCTGCCTGAATTACCCCTGCGGCGGTACCCCCAGTACCGGCGCTAAGGCAGAGGTAGTCGGGGGTAGTGCCTAGTTCAAACACAATTTCACGATAAAGCTCCCCAACGTTGGTTATTCCAGTGGCGTAGGTGCCGCCTTCCGGAATGAACCAGATGTCAGTGGGAGCGTACCCATACGTTTTGGCGAGTATACGTCGCTTTTCATTCAGCCAATCAAGGTCATTCTTCCGTCGATACTCCGCTCGAGAAATGGGGAGAAGCCGGGCACCATCAGCGCGGGCTTGATCCAGTAGTGGATTATCTACTTCTTCACCCCGAACGTAGATAAAGACGGGCAAGTTGTAGCAACGCCCCGCCGTTGCTAGTGCAGAAAGATGGTTGCTGTAGGCTCCGCCAAAGCTGACGAGCAAGGGTGGTTTCCTGCGGGTCAGTGCCTTTTTCAATAGCGGCAATAATTTACGCACCTTGTTGCCCTGGAGGGCCGTTCCTGGGGCTAAGGAGTAAAGATCATCTCGTTTACAATACAGTTCGACCTTTGCTGCTGCGGCAGCAGGATGCCTGATTCTTTCAAGTGGACTTGGGCGTGGCCGCAGGTGCCCACTGAGCTCGTCGAACGGGTGCAAAGTGGTGATTATGAGAATGAAGAATGGGGGAACAAGCGAAGGAAAAACTCAGTTGTCCGTTCTCTCATTCACTCTTGCCTCCATCACCTCATTAAGCAGCTAAGGGCGTAATGTCAAAGCCGGCCTCCTGAACGGTACGGATAATATCCTGTTCATTGGCAGTTCCTTCGACGGATAGTAATTTTCGCTCATCTTCCACGTCGACCCGCCAGATGGTGACACCCTTGACCTCATCGAGAAAAGAGGTGACGGAGCGGACGCAGCTGCTGCAGTTAATATTAGTGGTGAAATGCTGGATCTTAGTCATTGGTGTTGGTTTTGACTATGCAGTAAACAATCAACGCTCAAAAGATCGGTTCGTTGACTAGCTAATGTCATTATCCGCCATTGATCGCCACTCTTTTAACCATTCGTTAATCAGCGGAACCCGACTTTGATCAATGGTACGGGTAAGACCTTTTTCGATACCGGGCAACTCGGCTGCTAGGGTAACGTAATCTTCCCGCAGCTCCGCTTGTGCGGCCTTAGCTAGGTGTACGCTCAGCGCTTCGGAAAAAGGGTTTTCCTGAAACTGCGCCCAGGCGGCTTCTGCGGCGGGTAGATTGCGCCGGTATTTGGCTTCAAAGAGGGCTTGCTCAGCGTAAAAAGAATACTGGGCACCATCAGGGTAGACATCTAGTTTAGCCATGACCCCCTCAAGTAGTTCAGCAGCAGCGTCAAATTCCCCCGTACCGAGGGCGTGCAGATAACGATAGTAGTTTAGCGTAATCTTTTGTTGCTCGGGCGTTGCGGGGTCAGTGGCAGCAGCGGCAAAATCAGCTGCGGGCAATGCTTCGTAAGGTTGGCCTGCTCGCATATGCGCAAGAGCACGTAGGCTAGCTAAATCGGCGGCAGCAGTTTTTCCATTTCGGGCAAAGGTTAGGATGCGAAGTCCGTCGCTGGCAAAGCCTCCGGCACGAAAGGGGAGTAAGGTAGCAACGCAAATGGTGGCGGAGAAAGCGCCGATCGCAACGAACAATAGGGCCAAAAAGGTATCTTCCGCAACTAAGCGGGATATACCGAAAGCAAGTAGGGCTAATAATAAAGAAGCCAACGGTCCTCCCGCGGCAAACCACATGAACCGTTGTCGAAGTCTTTCCGTACCCTCGGGCAACATCATCGCCACCCCTCCCGCTACGTTGAGTTGGGTATTCCAAGAAAAGCGAATCTTTCCCTCCGCATCGGGTTTCCAACTGAAAGGGCCGATGGTTAAACCGTAGAAATTAAAGCGTTGCGTGAGCCCCGCAGCCACGTGGCCCAATTCATGGATACCTACTACTAGGATAAACAGGACGGGCAATAGGGCCAATACCCAGAGCGCATAAGGGTTACCATCACTTCCTACATCATCCCCCTTT
>JBCDGT010000266.1:0-5556 GCA_038750915.1 Bacteroidota bacterium | reverse complement strand
GGATGAATTACCCGTTTAAATACATTGTGGCGAGTGTCTTGCTTATCCTTTACGCCCGCAAAGCCGAACACTTGGTGCAAAGCGCTTCTATGGATAAAAGCACCTCCTGGTTGGCCAGGATTCTGCGGGCCTTCTGGTGGTATTTTACCGTAATCGTAGTGGTAGTTGTCATCGACTTCGCCCTCTTTTTCGATGCCTCCTTCAAAACCTTTTACTGGTTCTTCACTCGTTTCTATTATTATCCATTATTTATAGGTGTCGCCGGGCTAACGTACTGGTTGGGGCTGGCTAGTTTTCACCAACGAACGCGCCCTCGGATTCGACAGAGCAAGGCTAACCCGGCTAAGCAGGCAGCACTCCAAGATTTAGCTGGGCGGTTAACTGCCCACATGCAGCAAGCGAAAGCCTATCAAGACCCAGAGCTATCCTTAGCCGTCTTAGCTGAGCAGTTACAGGTGAAGCCGTATTTGGTGAGTCAGTGCTTGAAGGAGGTGTTGAACACAAAGTTTTCGGATTACGTCAACCAGCTTCGCATTGCAGAGTTGAAACGCCAATTACAAGATCCTGGTAAAGCTCATTATACGCTACTAAGCTTGGCTTACGATGCCGGTTTTAACTCCAAAGCCTCCTTTCAGCGAGCGGTAAAGAAGTACGAAGGGCTATCTCCCAGTCAGTTGAAGGAAAAAGTACTGAAGTAGTAGGGTCATTTAGCTAATTGAGCCGTTGATGCGCCCTTGGTGGCCTTAGGTTTGCTACCGTATCAGCCACTATTACCTATGCGTTTTGCTATTGCCTTCTTTTTTCTATGCTTCCTACTTCAAGCTTGTCAGGCCCCCCAAAGTCAAAGAACCACTACCCCCCGTTTTATCCCCTCCAACCGGCCTCCCATTACTGTAGATGGTAAAAAAACACCCTACACTTTCGGTTACCTCGAGGTACCGGAAAACCGTCATCGCCCGGATACTCGGATGATCCAACTACCGGTATATATTTTTAAAAGCCGCAGCAACAATCCGGCGCCAGACCCCGTACTGTATACGGTAGGTGGGCCAGGCAACTCTTCCATGGGGGCTGCACCTTATATGCGGGCTTTTGCCTATTTGGAAGACCGAGACCTGATCCTGTTCGAGCAGCGGGGAACGGCGCATGCGCGCCCCCACCTTGCCTGTCCTGAATGGGCGGCTGTAGGGCCAATGCTGGCGGGTAAAGAAGTGAGCCTTTCGGCGCAGGACTCCGCTTACGCTGCCGCTGCACGGCAGTGCCGGGAGCGGTTACAGGCCGAAGGCGTAGACCTGGATGGTTACCGTACTCAGGAGATTGCCGCCGACATTGAAGACCTGCGTAAGGTCTTGAATATTGACCAACTCAACCTCCTCACCATCTCTTACAGCACCAAGATCGCCCAAGTTATGATGCGGAATTACCCTAAAAGTCTACGCAGTGTGGTCATGGACTCGCCCCTCCCGCTGGCCGTGAACTACGATGAAACCGCCATCACCCACCTGATGGAAACCTACCAGCAGCTTTTTGCAGACTGTGCCCTTAACCCCGCATGTTCTGGTAAGCACCCTAATCTTGAAAACCGATTCTTCTCCTTTTTAGATAGCATTCAGGATAGCCCGATCCGCTTCAATGTTCCAGCCCCACAGGGTAAAGGGCAACTCGAAATTAGCCTGACGGGCAAGGACCTAGTGGGGCAACTTGCCAGTACTACTACTGCTGGCATTCCGGGGTTTCTGGCGAAAATAGAGGCGGCTATGGCGGGCGATACCAACCTGCTCAAAAGCCTCCATTACTGGCCTACGGGTGGAGATGGTGAAGGGAAGGGCATGCGCCTTTCCGTGTGGTGTGCCGAGGAAACCGTTTTTATTAACCAAGAAAAATTACGGGAGGAGCTGGAGCGCTTCCCCGCCCTTGCTGGCCTCGACCCCGTGATCTTTAGCTTTGAAGTCTGCCGCAACTGGGGCGTCCGAGCAGCCCCTCCCTTAGATAACCAGCCTATTGTATCCACTATCCCTGCTTTGCTCATCAGCGGGAGTTATGATACGGATACCCCCGTCAAGTGGGCACAAGAAATGCAGCAACAACTGAAAAATAGCCATCACCTCATCTTTCCAGGCTGGACACATGGCCCCACTACTTACTGGGATGATCCTTGCGCAATGCTAGCGGCACGGGCGTTTTTTAATTCGCCGGGGCAAATACCGGAGGTACCGTGTCTGGCGGAGCTGGCACTTCCTGAATTCGAGTAGAAACTGGAGAAGACACAAGTACAAAGTAAAGGGGGAAAGAGATTAAGGAATATGTGACTTGCAATTTAGGGCTATTGTAGTCTCCTTTCCCTCAGTTCGCAGAGCTCTTTCAATAAGCATTATGCACGGTATCTTGGTTTTAGTCGGTGAAATTCATAGGGCGAAACTTAGGTTGCAAAGAAGCACTATCACTAAGTCTCATTGCAGATGCAATCCCTTACGCTGATCATCGTACCTTCGGGGGGTAAACTATCGATCATGCAAAATTTACTTTTAGGCTACTGCTGCTTAGTAGCTGGTGGGCTTCTGGCACAGTGTCCCACCTTGATTTGGTCGGATGAATTTGACGGTACCAGCCTTGATGAAACAAATTGGAGCTATCAACTCGAAGATGGCTGCAATATTGGGCTTTGTAACTGGGGGAATAACGAAGCACAGTGGTATACGAAAGAGAACCTAGAGGTAACAAATGGGGTACTGAAGATTCACGCTCGTCGGGAGCAAATTGGGGGTAAGGGCTACACTTCGGCCCGCATTAACAGCAAAAATAAACGAGATTTCAAATATGGTTACTTTGAAGCGAGGATGAAGCTATCTCCCGGGCAGGGATTGTGGCCCGCTTTTTGGATGCTGCCCACCGACGAAGTGTATGGAGGTTGGCCCCAAAGTGGTGAGATTGATATTATGGAATGGGCCGGGAACCGGCCGGATAGGCTATACGGTACCCTACACTACGGGCAACCTTTTCCGAACAATTCATTTACGGGAGTAGAACTTTTTCTTCAAAATAAGGCTTGGTCGGACGAATTTCACACCTTTGCCGTCGAGTGGGTAGAGAATAAAATTACCTGGTTTGTTGATGGTTATCCTTATGGCACCCTAAGACCTGGAAACTTAAGTCCTGAACGTTGGCCCTTTGACCAGGAATTTCACTTTTTATTGAACCTAGCACTTGGTGGAACTTTCGGTGGGCCGATTAATGCGAATGCCGTGCCGGCATCGATGGAAGTTGATTACGTCAGGGTCTACGATACTGCATTACCTAGGCTTAATGGTCCGCGTGAATTAGCGGCGGGCGCGACGAACGTCAGCTACACCGTTGCGGATGTGCCGGAAGGAGCTTCGATTAGTTGGGCAGTGCCTACTGGGGCAGTTATTACCGATAATAGCAGCCCTCTGGGAATACTCGTAGACTTTCCTGAGGGAGGTGGAGAAGTTATAGCCACGATTACCAGTGATTGTGGGGAAGTGGTGCTTAGTACGGATGTATACGTGGCCCCGTTTTTAGTGAGTGAATACAGTTTTGAAAACTTCGATGCTACGGCCCTTGCGATTTATGAGTTTTCCACCGGTGAGCTTACGGAGACGGACAACCCCGCCCCAAATAGCGTAAACGGATCAGCACTTTCTGGGCAATACGTGCGGGACCGAGACAATCCTTTTGATGTTATTGTCTACGGCGTGAATAGTATCGAAGAAGCTGATGATTACGTTACGGAAATCCGAGAATTCTCCCTTGACCTTTATACCCAAGCCAAGATCGGCACTCAAGTATTGTTGCAACTGGAAACGGCTGCGGCGCAACCCAATAATTATCCCACAGGTCGACACAGCCGCTACACGGCGACTACCCAAAAACAAGGGGAGTGGCACCGACTGAGTTTTCGCCTCCTCGACGAGCCCGACCGTGGCGCTTCTTCCCGAAGCATCCAAAAACTGGTGCTGCTGTTTGATCCCGATTCTTCGAATGGAGATACCTACTATTACGACAACTTGGATAGTTACGCCGCACCGCCAGTAAGCATTTTTCAGTCTCCGGTACTGGACTTTCCCCTTTCTCTTTCGCCTAATCCGACTCAGGAGAAAACGACGATTAATTTTACCCTCGATACCCCCCAACCGGTTACGATAAGTGTGTTAGACGCCTCCGGTAAAACGGTGCAACAACTGCCAGTCTATCCTGCCGTAGTAGGAGAACAATCAATTCAGCTGGAGCTCTCAAACCTGAGTGCTGGGCTTTACTTCGTCCGTCTGTCGTTGCCAAACGGTAGCAACTCTCGGCGCTTGATTATCCGGTAACAGTAGGCCAGCATGAGCTTTCCCTTTAGCGATCATTTGCCACGATATTACTTCTCTTATTGGAGCTATTAGCTTGGAAATGGGGAGTTTTGGTTGCCTGTTAAACGAGTTCAGTTACTACTTAAAGTAGACGTTAATTTTTGTCTTAATTTTATTTCAATGTACTGATTAATAGAGATTTACAATTTTTTTGATGTATTTTATTTTAATCATTGTATTCGTTCAACTTCAGATATAGTTTGACTTTTGACGTAGAAAATATTCCAAGGAACACCAATTACGTGCACCTGATTAATCGTCAAAAGCCTTTCATATGCGCTTCACTACTCTCTTTAAATACAGTTTTCTTTTAGCCCTGATTTGTTTTATTACCGAACCCATTACGGCCCAGGTTGGCCCTGCGGAGTACCCGAACGAAACGGTAAACGTTACTACCGCTGATGCCGTTTTTAGGTCCGTCAGGGAGGCAGACGGCTTGGAGCAAGATATTCAATGTGGTAACGGGGTCTATGCCGTTTCGCCCCTCGCAATCGGAGATACCCGACTTTTCATTTACCGGATCTATGCAGTAGGAACCATTCCGGAAGTTGACGGCGAGGTACTACTGATCGAGAATATTCGCCTAAGAATCGGTGACTTTTACGAAATAACTTATCCCGATGGCTTTCAGGCAGCGATTGTGGAAGGAGAATACCTAGAAGTACACGTTACCTTTCACGCTAAATGCTATGGTTTTTATGGTGATGAGGTTAGGTTTAAGACCAGTGCCCAAAATTGCCGCTACCGTATTCAAAATGAGGCAGCTCCAGGAACAGGTGCCCAGCTCAGCGTTTACCTGACTCACTTCAACGGGAATTTCCAAAACGTTCGCCCCTTGGGTACCGTGCGCCCAGTTCACGCCTTCAAAACCGCGGTCCAGGTCTGCGGTTGGGGTGACTTCTTGAAGCAAGGGAAAGGCACAATCTTCCAGCTCCATCACCACGCCATTCAAGGCTTCCAAAGCCTGAGGAATCTCAATCAGCTTGAGGCTTACAGGTTGGTTGGGGCCAAACATGGCGCCAGAGGCAATACGAAAGAGGAGAGAATAGCCGATTTGTCCGGCGGCGCCGGTGACGGCCACGGTGATAGGCTGACTGCTAATCATGATCTGTGGTGATAGTTTTTTAGGAGGCTAACTGAGGTTCCCTTCACACTTGGAACGGCAAACCCACTTCGTCAACGTCAG
>JBCDGT010000265.1:0-5558 GCA_038750915.1 Bacteroidota bacterium | reverse complement strand
TGCACCTCCTTAGCACTAATTCAGAATTACGGAATCACTTACCGCATAAACCACCAACGTGCCCATTTTTTGCTAATTATCTTTGCCCGTCCATGAGCGCTACTTACGAATTAACCAACGCAACTGATTTCAAGCATTTTCACGCCGTTCTAGACGAGGTGTATCGCGGAAACAGGCAATATGTCCACCCATTACAGTCGGATATTGAAGGTATCCTGAGCGATAAAAACGCTGCCTATGTCGGTGATAATTTGCGGCTTTGGGTGGCAATGGAAAATGGCCGTCGCCCCGTTGGCCGGATTGCTGCTTTCATCGATAAGAATCGGAACGAAGAATTAGAGTTACCCGTTGGAGGAATCGGCTTTTTTGAATGCATCGAAGAAGATAAAGTGGCCGAACTCCTCTTCGACGCTGCTGAAAGTTGGTTGCGCGAACAAGGGATGCACGCCGTGGACGGGCCCATCAATTTCGGCGAACGAGATAAATTCTGGGGGCTCCTCATCAAAGGCTGGTACCGCCCCATCTACCAGGAAACTTACAATCCGCCCTACTATCAGCGGATGTTCGAAGACCGGGGTTATCAAGCTCACGAGCAGTGCCTGACCATGCGCGGGGTCGTATCTGAATTTCCTGGCGACCGCCTAGCGGGCCTAGCCCAAAGGGTAAAAGATCGCTACGGGCTTTACACTAAGCAGATCAATAAGAATAACCTTCAGGAAGGTGCCGACCATTTCGCCCAAGCCTACAACGCCGCCTTCAACCACTGGCCCTACTTCAAGCCGCTATCCGGGGAGGAAATCTATCCCACCTTCCAGCAAATGAAGCCCATAATGGACCCGCACCTCACTTGCTTGGCCTACACCAAGGAGGGGCGTCCCATCGGCCTGGCCGGTCTAATTCCTGACATCAACTGCTTCATGAACGGCGTAAACGGCAAACTAAACTGGAAGGGCTTACCGCGTTTTCTCTGGCGGTTGAAATTCCAAAAGCAACCCCGTAACTGCAAAGGTATTGCCTTCGGTATTGCACAAGACTATCAACGTCAAGGGGTCTATCCACTAATGGTCAACGCTATGTTCACCAGTGGCAATTACCATACCTCTCGCACTTACCGCTACGTGGATATGGCGACCATCCGCGGCCATAACGAGGTAATGGTCAAAACTTGCCGCCAGATGAATACGGACATCCACCGAGTCCACATGGCCTACCGCAAAGCACTCGTAGATACCGCTAGTTGGGAGCCTTTTGCGATGATGGATTTGAGTGAAGTGGAGATGGGGGTGTATGGGAGTTAAAATTTTCTTACGCGCAAAAAATCTTATCGTGGATCTCCCAGCCACCACGACGCCACGGCCTACATCCGGATGATGGACCGCGCCCACACCTTCAGCCACTGGTTAGAACCTAGTAATTACAATGACCTAAAGCTACAACTAGAAGGGAGTAATGCCTTCGATGAAGAAGGTAAAGTATTGGTTTTTTAAACTGCGAGCATTCGGAGGTATGATTTCGGGGAGGGGGCGCAGCCAATTCCCTAAAATTCGTCTCCGACTGCTCGTTGCGTCAAACTACCGTTCCTTGCACACGCTCGGCGAGCTCAGTGATCACCTGCGCTTCGCCGCCCAAATCCGTTAGCTCATTATTCGCCCAGACTTTGTTCATAGTAAAAAGAAGGTTGTTCGTCCTTAAGAGTCCACTTTTTATCGGATCATTCTAGTCATGTCAATAATTGTTGCGACATTATCAACCCTAAACTACACTACATGGAGCTCATCATTCAAAACCTCAACAAGACCTATTCCAACGGCGTACACGCCATTAACGATTGTAACCTGACCATTCCCCAGGGTATGTATGGCTTGCTAGGGCCCAACGGCGCGGGTAAATCCAGCCTAATGCGGACCATCGCGACCCTCCAGGAAGCAGACTCGGGTAGCATCACTCTTGGCGACATCGACGTGCTAAAGGAAAAGGATGCCGTCCGCCGCATTCTCGGTTACTTGCCGCAGGAGTTCGGGGTATACCCGAAGGTGACGGCAGAAAATATGCTCGACCACGTTGCTGGCCTGAAAGGCATCAGCAACCGCAAAGAGCGGAAGGAATTAGTTGGTGCCCTGCTGGACCGCGTCAACCTCTACGACAAGCGTAAGAACAAACTAGGTACTTTCTCGGGCGGGATGAAGCAACGCTTCGGCATTGCTCAAGCTCTTTTGGGTAATCCCCAACTCATTATTGTCGACGAGCCTACCGCGGGCCTAGACCCCACCGAGCGCAACCGCTTCCACAACCTGCTCAGTGAAATTGGAGAGAATACCATCGTAATTCTATCTACCCACATCGTGGAGGACGTAACGAACCTCTGTAACAACATGGCCATTATCTGCCTCGGCCAAGTGATCGCTACCGGACACCCCGCGGAATTGGTGCGGGAGGTACAGGGTAATGTTTGGAGCAAGTCCATTGCCAAGTCTGACCTCGAAGCCCATATGGCCGCCTTTCGGGTGATTTCTACCCGGCTGAAAGCGGGCAAGACGGAGATTCACGTCTACAGTGAAAGCCAGCCCGACGCCTCCTTCCAGTCCGTCAACGCCGATCTTGAAGACGTCTACTTCACACGCATTGGCGAGCGTATGGAACTGGAACTGGTATAAAAGGGCTGCCCCCTATCGGAGCTATCCGTATGAGCAGAAGCATGCCTTGGCTCTGCATTACGATAAAATAAAAACTATGTTTACGAACATTCTCAAATTTGAACTCAAGTACCGCATCGGCCGCCCTGCCACCTGGGCTTATTTCGGTATACTGCTATTAGCGGGCTTTATTCTGACGGCCAACGGTGCTAATGCCGGCTCGGAAAAAGCCTTCGCCAACTCCGCCGTAACGGTCACTAACCTATTAATGACCATCAGTATTTTTGGTACCCTTATCGCCTCAGCAGTGATGGGTGTTCCCGTATACCGAGATATTGAACACGGCGTAAAGGATTACTATTTCACCTACCCGGTTTCCGAAAAGTCTTATTTGCTGGGGCGGTTTACCGGCTCTATGATCACCTTGCTTTTCATTAGCCTGGGATTAGTCCTTGGCATGATCATTGGCTACGGTCTTGGCCCCTTGCTGGGGTGGGAAGAAGCGGAACGGTTCGGACCACTGAGAATCGGTGACTACATCTACGGCACCCTCACTTTCCTCTGGCCCAACCTTCTGTTTACGGGGGCCATTTTCTTCTGCTTGGTCGCCTTAACCCGTAAAATCTTTGTCTCCTACGTAGGTAGTATCCTTTTTTTCATCCTTTATCTGGTTGCCCTCGCCCTATCCTCCGACCTGGAAAACCAGGAGCTGGTCTCCATTCTCGATCCCTTCGGCGGCTCTGCTTTCATTGAATTAACCAAATACCTCACTCCACCAGAACAGAATATTTTCCATGCACCGCTGACGGGTAACCTACTACTCAATCGTCTGCTATGGCCCGGCATTGCCGTATTGCTGTTGCTATTTACCCTGTTCCGCTTCGACTTTGCCCGTTTCCTTGGTGGTGGCAAGCAGAAGGTGAAGAAAGCAGCAGAGAAGTTTGTGGGCGCGGCCGCAGGTGCCGTGTCCATTCCTTCGGTGGAGCAAAACTTCGTAGCGAGCGGCTACGTACGTCAGATGTTTGCTCAGGCTTGGATTGAATTTAAGTCCATTCTTCGTGACCCCTACTTCGCCGGGATCATTATTGGTGCACTACTGTTCCTCTTTCTCGATGGGAAATTTGGCAACGACATCTACGGCACTCCAAACTACCCAACTACCTACATCATGTTGGAGATGAAGAATGCTACTTACATTATCTTCGTCCTCATCATTATAGTCTTCTACACTGGGGAAGTAGTTCACAGAGACCGGACGGTAAAATTCGACCAAATTTCGGACGCACTACCCATCCCTAACTGGGCCATTTATGGAGGTAAGCTGCTAACGATGTTTCTCGTTACTTTTCTCCTGGTGACAATGGTCTGGGTTGTCGGTGTTTTCAGTCAGACCGTCCAGCGTTACTATGAGTATGATTTTGGCCAGTACTTCACGGATCTTTACCTGCTCACCTGGCCACAGTACCTCGTCTTGATGTCACTGGCCTTTTTCGTACACGTACTGGTTAATAAGAAGTTCCTTGGCCACGTGGTTGCTATTGGTATTTACGCTGCGGTCTTCTTCATCCCCAACGTAATGGAGATCGACTACAATATGTTCCTCTTCGGCAGCCGCCCTGGCTACACAATTTCGGACATGAATGGCTTCGGCCACTTCCTGAAGGCGGTAACCACCTTCAACGTCTACTGGATGGCCTTCGGTGCCATCCTCCTCATCCTCGGCGGGCTGTTTTGGGCTCGCGGCACGGACAACGCCTGGAAGAGCCGCTTCCAGCGCTTTGGTCAAGAGTGGGGTATGAAACCAGCCATCGGTATCCTGGGCGCGCTGGCCATCTTTGCTTTATCCGGCTTCACCATCTACCGGAACGTAAGCGTAGAAAATACCTACCTGACCCAAGAGGAGAGCCTCGACCTAAGAGAGGAATACGAACGCACCTACCGCAAATACCTGGGCATGTTGCAGCCTAAGATTACGGACACAGAGATTTTCGTTGACTTAATGCCAGAGGAAAGAAACGTAAAGGCCCGGGGCGTATTCCAAATTGCGAATAAAGGCAATGAAGCAATCGACAGTATCTTCCTCAACTTCAATTATAGTCCCAAGGTCTTCACGATGCCGGTCTTTAAAATTGGCGGACAGCAACTGGAACCCGCCAAGCAAGACGATCGCCACAATCTCAGCTTCTACCACTTGGAAAACCCGCTGAGACCCGGCGAAACAACCACGATGGAGATGGTTGTCGAAGGTGGCTTTGATGCCTACCCCAACGAGGGTTCTCAGCGCGACGTTGTCTTCAATGGCACCTTCTTGAACAATTCTATTTTCCCCAATTTCGGCTACTCTCCGCAAGGAGAGATCGGCAGCGACCTAGAACGTAAGAAACGTGGTTTGGAAATTCGAGATTACTCCTTGCCCCCCGCCAGCGATACGGTTGGACAAAGCAATCTCCTTTTCGAAGACGATGCCGACTTCGTCACCTTTAAGGCCACGGTCAGTACGGCTCCGGATCAGATAGCTCTCGCCCCCGGGAAGCTGATCAACGAGTACGAAAAGGATGGTCGGCGCTACTTCGAGTACGCCAACGAAGGCAAAATCCAGAACTTCTTCAATATCTCCTCCGCCAGCTACGAAGTCGCCGAAGAAGACTGGAAAAACTCCAACGGCCGCGACGTCAAAGTGCAAATTTTCCACCACCCCGATCACGACCGTAACGTAGACCGCTTTATGGAAGCCACGAAGCTTTCGTTGGAATACTACTCAGACCAGTTCAGCCCCTTCCAGTTCGACCAAATGAGGATACTAGAATTTCCTCGTTACGCCAGCTTCGCACAGTCCTTCCCCAACACGGTACCTTACGCCGAAAGCTTTGGCTGGGTTGGCAACTTCAGCGACCTGACGGATAATGATTATGCCTTTACGGTAAC
>JBCDGT010000264.1:0-5559 GCA_038750915.1 Bacteroidota bacterium | reverse complement strand
TGGCCAGCTAAGTCAAGAAGCCTTTCCGGCCAATTTTTACCTGGACTACGTAAGGGTTTACCAAATGCCGAAGGAAGAATGAACGAATAATGGATATGATTTTCCATTCATTCAACCATCAATCCGTTGAGACTGGCTTGAGTAGCGGCCAAGCCAAATCCCGGGCGGCAATAGTATATGCTTCTGAAAGCTTGGGCCAGTTAATGGCCAACGTGGGGTCGTCGTAACGTAAACCACCTTCGGCTTGAGGGGCGTAGAAATTGTCGCACTTATACGCAAAAACGGCCCATTCGGAAGTAACTAAATAGCCGTGAGCAAAACCTTTAGGAATAAATAACTGACGTTGGTTGGTTTCACTGAGCGTAGTGCCAAACCACTGGTAGCGAGTAGGAGACCCCGACCTTAGGTCTACGGCTACGTCAAAGACGGAACCGGAAATTACCCGCACGAGCTTTGCCTGAGCGTGAGGACCTTCCTGAAAATGGAGGCCCCGCAGTACGCCCAGCGAGGAACGTGCCTGATTGTCTTGTACAAACTCATTTTCGATACCCGCCGCCGTAAAAATGGCTTTATTGTAAGCTTCGAAAAAATAGCCCCGTTCGTCTCCGAACACTTGAGGTTCGAATAATTGAAGGCCGGTGATAGGAGTGGGAATGAAGGGCATGACAAACAACGACTAAGGAAAAGCACCGAAATAATTAGGGTAAGCTACCAACCCCGGTAACGCGGTGGTTGATGACCCAAGAGACGGAGATACATCAACAATTGTGCACGGTGGTGAGTAGCGTGGTCTTGAAGCAGGTAGACAATTACTCGCTTACTTTTGGGCCCCGCGAAAAAATTAGGAACCATTTGGTCTAAATCATCCGTATTAAGGCTCCTAATAGCAGCACTGCCGAAGGCATAAGCATCGTTAAGCAGTTTTATAAGTTCTTCGCGAGAAAGACTTTCGGCGGAGAGTCGTTCCCGGAGGGCCGCCTCAGAAAAGTTAGCTGGTGCGTAGCCCAAAAAACGGCGGGATAAACCATAAACGTTACCCGAAATGTGTTGCACCTGCTCTTGGACGCTCATCTGCTCCTCGTCAGGGCGAAATTGCAAACTAGAATCGGGCAGTACGGCCAGGGCTTCCAGGGTATAGGCTAGGGAGTTTTTCCATTTTTCTTGCCACTCCTCCATAGCGCTTGCTGGTGTTGCCGGCGAGGGAGTCTCTTGACTAGACATAGTGAAACTTAGGGAAAAAAGTAGCAGGAAAAAAGCGGATTTCATGCCGCAAATATACCTCTTCGTGGGGGAAAAAATTTGGCAGCAGGCGAAAACCAAAGCCCTGTACTACTTGAACTTTACCGGCTTACGGTAGGGTGGATAAGGTCCATGCGGACCTAAACTTGTACCTTAGCAGCGTACTCTACTGATCCAAATAGTTATCCCTTGAAACGCATTCTTTTCTCCCTGTTACTGCTCGTAGCCTGTGGTTCTTTAAGTGGCCAATACACCGGTGACAGTCTTTACTTCATTTTACCTACTGATTCAGTCGTCATCTACCAAGATGTGCTGGCTGGCCATCTACTATTTGACCATTATCTGGCCCCCGAGCAAACGCTCTTCGGAGCCGCCCAATTTTATGGCCTTAGTCTGGAAGACGTTTATCAACTTAACCCAAACCTACGTACGGGCTACGAGTTGGGTGATAAGGTGCGGGTGCCGATCCCTCGGAAGAGTATTCGCCAGATTCCCGCTCCAGACAGTTTGGCCTGGTTCGTACCGGTTTATTACCGAGTTAGTAAGGGGGAAACACTTTTTGGAATTTTCAAGCGAAGCCTTGATTTACCCGATGCAAGCAGCTTAGAAATGATGAACCCTGGCCTTAGTCCGAATACCTTATTCCCGGGCCGTATTCTGGCGGTTGGGTATTTAAAAATCGATGGAATTCCCAAGGCGATGCAAGGAGAAATCATTGATCCTTACGTACGTCGCAACCGTGGCTTGCGAGAATTGTGGCAAGCCCGAACGGGAGGCAAAAAAATGAAAGCCCGAAATGGTAAGGCCGCCTGGACCCGTAAAGGAGATGCTAATAAATGGATGGCTCTCCACCGTACGGCTCCCCTCAATAGCCTCATTGAAATCGACGATCCCCGCAGTCGGAAAACCCTCTACGCTCGGGTCGTTGGCCGCATCCCCGAGCAGATTTACGCACCTGATGTGATTGTAGTAGTCAGCCCTTTGCTGGTTAAGGCTTTTGGGGTTCGGGACAAGGTCTTTTACGTTAGGACCCAGTATTTTTAATGGAGAAGCAGTACGCTCGGGCAGTTATATGGGCGCGACCGCAGGTGCCATGACTGGTTGGTGTTGCCTCTTTGTGTTCCGGGCTGAGGAATGCCAGCTACTAGCTGCTAATGTCTATTTCGCGCTAGATCTTCGGGATTATATTTTGCTTAACGCTTGTACCGCAATTTTTAAGACGGTTGGGAAAGTTTAAGTAGGGCATTTGTTACTATCTACTAGCCAAAATCCCAAAACTGTGAAAGCTGCTTTTTTAATCCTTCAGCCGCTGCTGATTACGCTGTTACTTTTACTGCCCAGTAAACCGATCTACGCTCAGTTTTATCCTTCCTGTGCGCATGCGCACCATACCGTAGCACCAAATAATTTCTACGGAGGGTGCCAACTCAATAGTAACTTTGAGCCAGTGCACCATACTGGCCGCAGGTACCTTCAGTACTTGGTTTATCGCCTGGCTCCCGGGGCCGGAATTAATCCACATGAATATGCTATTGACCTGATTAAGGACCGCAGGGGTATAGAGTCTATCAACGCCATGACCTGTGCTAGCAGCAAGGTCATCTGGTTGAGTGTAAAAGCGTACCGGGAGTTAGTTGATAGCGAAGCTTCGTTGGCTTTTATCATGGCACACGAAATAGCGCATGGTGTCACCTTGCCACAAGAGATTAACAACTTGGCTTGGATGAACCCGCAGGAGCGGCAACTTTATAATTCCTTCAGTTCGTACCAACGGAAAGAGGTACTGATTGATTTCTACTCTGCACAAATTATGTTGAGGGCGGGGTACCAAGATTGGCAAATCTCGGCTGGCGCACGTTACATTTTAAGCCGTGATGGTGCCGAACACTTGGTGGCTACTACCTATTCTCACCCGGGTGGCTGGGATCGGGTTCGGCTACTAGAAGGATACCTGGCGAGCAACGACCAGGGTTTTCAGCGAATGGTTAATGTCGGGCGAGTACTTCCTCGGTAGTACTCACTCAACCACTGGAAAGTTGAATTTAAAGTCAATTTCACGATAATCAAATACTTTAAGTTCTGATTTGTAGGACGTTAATAGCTTTGTCGTCTACTGATTTAATGGGGGGCAAATTGAACTGGTGGAAGTGTTAAACTTCTCAAAAAAGGTATTTTTAGGTCTTTTCGAACTATTTTTGTTCAAAACTTATTTAAGGTGTGAATGTTTTTACAGGGATTTACACATTAGTAGCAAGCTTTATTTGCTTCCTTTTTCTTTTTGCCTAGCATTCATAACCTACCTTTTATCACTTTAAGCCGGAGGCCAAGGCTATCTTACTCGAATTATTTATTGCCTCCCATCACGCTATAGAAATTTATGGGAAAGACTTTTTTATCAATCGGGCTAGTTGTAGCATCGATTTTCTTTATGAGCGCGGCAAATTACGTTTATCACGCTAAAGTAATTTCCGGTCTCTCGACCATCGACTATTTGAATACTCTTTTGCACGAGGAGGAAGTAGTCGTTGAATTACCCGCCACCGTAGCGGCTTTACCCGTCCCGGCTACTTTGCCCCTACGTGAGCTCACCGATGATGAGCTAAGCGATAAGCTGCAAGCTACCCTGAATGCTAACCCTATCTGGCGGGAATTGATTGCGCAGAAGCGGTTGTCCGTAGGGATTGTAGACCTAAAGGAAGCCGATCGGCCTACTTACGCTTCCGTCAACGGTCGTCACATGATGTATGCCGCTAGCCTACCTAAAATTGCCGTCCTCGCAGCCGCGCACGATGCCATTGAGCGTGGAGAATTGGAAGAGACCGCGGAGATTAAACATGATATGCGGTTGATGATCGCCAAGTCCAACAACGCCGCCACGACCCGAATGATCGACCGATTAAGCTTCGAAAACATCGAGCGGACCATGACTGCTCCAGAGCTCAAACTTTACGACCCTCAATTTGGTGGGGGTTTGTGGGTTGGGAAGCGGTACGCCGCCGGTGGTAAGCGCCATCCGGATCCGATCAAGGGTATTAGCCACGCCGCCACGACGGAACAAATCTGTCGCTTTTTTTACCTGCTCAATAATGATGCGCTATTGAGCCCTGCCAGTTGCGACAAAATGCGCAATTATCTGGTAGACCCGCAACTTCACCACAAATTCGTCAATACCCTCGATCGCGTCGCACCATTGGCTAAGGTGTACCGTAAATCAGGTTCTTGGAGGAGCTTCCACGCCGACGTTGCTATGGTCAAAGGCCCGGAAAGAGACTACATTATTACCGCATTAGTTGATGATCCTAGTGGCGAGCAAATTTGTCGGGATCTGGCCAAAGCGTTAGACAGTTTACTGAAGGCCTAACTCCTCCCTTTTTTGGTAAAAGAATAGTAGTTTCGGCCCGGTGAGTATTCGCCGGGCCGTTATTATTTTTATTCAAGAATTTACCAACCTCAAGCGAAAGCTGATGTTTCCTTCAACAGAAAACAATCCGAGCTAGTACTAAACTTCTAAAGGTGCTATGTCGGATTTATCGTTAAGGACTCCACCAAGATAAACTACTCACTACATCATTTTCTTGCAACGAATTTTTGGCCGATTGCTCCGCGTACGCCCTGGCGAATGGCAAGCGGTACTACTCCTTCAGTTGCAGATATTTTTGATCATTGCCGTCTTATTAATTACCAAGCCAGTTGGTAATGCCTTTTTCATTTCTCGCTTTGGCTCCGAAGCCTTGCCTTATGCCTACCTGCTTACCGCAATTGCGGCGGCTATTGTCTCAACAGCCTATGCTGGCGCTCTCCGCTATTACTCTATTCTCCGAGTTAATCTCTGGAGTTTAGGTGCTTGTATTCTTAGTTTATTGGCTTTCACCGTGCTTATTCAAATGGGAAGCACCAAAGACTTTGTCGCCGTAGGCCTTTACCTATGGGTGGCGCTCTTCGGGGTCTTGGCTGCCTCCCAATTCTGGATGATGGCAAGTTTAGTCTTTGATATTCGTCAGGCAAAACGCCTTTTTGGTCCAATTGGTGCCGGGGCTATTGCTGGAGGAATCGTGGGAGGCTATTTGGCCAACATCATCGCTGGTGCTTTCGGCATCCAGGTGTTGCTCTTCGTTGCGATTGGTCTGCTTTTGCCCTGCCTGCTCATAAGCCTATACGTCTGGCGTTATTACATCAAGGGCCATTCTTCACTGGTGGAAGAAAAGGCTAAGCAAGAATTACTGAGTGAACGACCGCATACCCTTATTCTGCGGTCCACTCACTTGTCTCTGCTTTGCGGAATCATTGCCCTGAGTGTCATTACGGCTAAACTAGTCGATT
>JBCDGT010000263.1:0-5570 GCA_038750915.1 Bacteroidota bacterium | reverse complement strand
GTAGAGAATTGGGGCAAGTAGGACTTGAACCTACGACCAACGGATTATGAGTCCGCTGCTCTAACCACTGAGCTATGGGCCCCGTTATGGAGTAGAGGTACAAAGGTACTTGCTAATAGAAAAGTTTCCCAGCCGAGGAGAAAAATATCTTTGGGCAAGCATTTAGTCTGTTTAATGGATGGCGCAAATCAGCTCGTACTCGAAGCGGTCGTATTTCCCCTGCTCGCGCCCTAATTAACATATTGCAATTTTTCGCGTATTTTCGGGCCATGTCAACAACGAAAGTGATCATTCTGGCCGTTAGCTGCCTTTTGGTGGGCCTGGCCATTGGCTTTAATCTCGGGGAAGGTCCGGCTAAACAAACGGCTATCAGTTGGAAATACGGTGATGCGGAACTGGTGATCGATCTAGAAAAGGACATGGCTGACGACGAAACCTTGCTCAGCAAGATTTTCAGCAAACCCTTCTCCGCTGCTGGTGCCGTAGACTGGCTTAAAAAGACCCACGACCTCTTTCAGTTCAACGATCCCGCGCTGGCCAAGAAGCTGGCAGAACTAGCATTCGAAGACCCCGCCGCGCGCGAACTGCGCGCGCTGAGAAATCGTCGCGAAGGCCCCTGGGCCCACCAAACTCAGGAAGTTAGAATTGGCATCCCTGACCGCGAAGACCAGCCGTTCAGCAGCTATGCCAACGTTTGCCGTTCGGGCATCTTCTACAATAAAACGATCGGAGTCTTTTTACCAGATACCCCGGATAGAATCATCCGTTTGCAGGCCACGCAGTCTTACGACTGCCCGAAAGGGTATAATTTTCCCGACATTCAGCTCTGCGCAGAAGACGCTAAAAAGTTATTCGGTACCGACAACTTCGACAAGTACCAAACGGCCGCAGCCGTAGTGATTACCGAGTAACCTTACTGGAACTGACGTATGACGTAAAGCCGACGGGAGGCTCGGCCGGGAAAACCAAGATAACTTAAGGGCCGTACTTTAGGCTTTATTACCTGAGCCTTCCCCATAATTCCCAAGACTATGCGTACTTTTTTGCGCTGTTCTGCCTTTCTTTTTCCGGTGCTGCTGAGTGCCCAAACCGATTACGGCGCCTACTACGGCATCACTTGTGCGACTCAGGATACCAATGAAGTTTTCTTTCCTGTCGATGCTGCGATTCTTGCAGGCTCAGCGGAAGTCAAAACGGAATTTATTCTCGACTTTACTGATGATGTTCCCGCAGAAGCGGAGGCGGCCATCCGCTTTGCGGCCAACGTCTGGGGTACGTACCTAATTTCTCCGGTGCCCATTCGAGTTAACGTTGCTTGGGAAGATCGCGGCGATCGCCGCCTGCTGGCTAGCGCGGGACCAGCTACACTTTTTCGGGGCTTTGTTGGGGCAGAACCCAATACTTGGTACCCCGTAGCCCTGGCCGAGGCCATTGCCGGGCAAGACTTGAACGATACGGGTGATTCGGACATCAACGTCAATGCTAACAGTACTGCCAATTGGTATTTTGGAACTGACGGTAATACGCCGCGTAACCAGATTGATTTGGTCTCCGTCATGATGCATGAACTCGGTCATGGTTTGGGCTTCCTTTCCAGCGTAGACACCGTTAATACCAACCAACTTGCCATTGGATTCGGAGGCCGCTTCATCATCTACGATATTTTCCTGGAAACCGAAGCCGGCCTGCCACTCACGGACCCTGGCGTATTTACGAATCCTTCGCCGGAACTACTGACGGCCGTCACGGGCAACGACCTCACCTTCGATGCTCCCCTTGCCCGTAGAGAGAATAATGGGGCCATTGTTCCCCTTTTTGCTCCGTCAACCTTCGATGTAGGCAGCAGTGTCAGCCACCTGAACGAAGCCACTTATCGCCCGGGTACGGAAAACGCCCTCATGACGCCTTTCCTCTCTTCCGGCGAATCGGTACACGATCCTGGGCCCGTTACCCTGGGTATTTTTGCTGACATGGGGTGGCCCTTGGTATTTGATTTGACGAGCACGCAGGAGGCTATACGTGGTGAATTAGCGGTGTTTCCCAACCCTGCTTCCAACGACATTACTATCCGGCCGGAGCCCGGAGCCCAGCTTCGCCAGGTGCAGCTTTATGGTGCCGACGGTCGTTTGTTGCGGCGGCAAGCCGTTGTTCCCGGGCTTCCCGCCATCCAGCTTTCGGTAGCGGACCTTCGTCCCGGAATGTATACTCTCCTGCTTAGCGGTGAGTCCGGTAACTGGCGGTCGCGGGTAGTCGTGCGCTAGAGCCCGCTACTCCAGGCGATACGCCATAACCTTATTCCCAAAAAATGCCGGCACTAAGACGAGTTTTTGCTCGGGAATGTATCCCAGGTCCGCTGATTGGAGCTTATCAGCTTCGGTGTCTAATAAAAGCGTTGCCTTACCGTCTTTAGCAATATGGTGGACCTGCCCGCCCCAGCGGGAGACGATGTAGCTCCCATCACCAACGGGAATAATACCATCAGGCTCTACCCCTTCGGTGATGGTCTCTTTTGTACCATCAGCGGGGTTGACTTTCAGCAGCATGCGTCCGTTCGTATCGCCCAGGAGCACGTGTCCGTCGGCCAACGCTAACAGGCCGTTGGGGCGTTCTACGCCACTGACGATGGTTTCGAAAGTATTGTCGGCCGTCATCCGGTGGGCCTTACCCGTGCCGGAGTCGCTAACGTACAAGGTGCCGTCGGTAGCCACAGTAATGTCATTGAGGTTTTTGGCGTCGGGAACCGAATGGCGGGCAAGGATGGTGCCTTCTTCGATATCGATTTCGACTACGGCATTGATGTCAGCAGCGAATAATTTTCCGTCCTTCAGTCCCATTCCTTTCGGAGCGTTTAGGCCTTCCTTCACGAGGTAACGGTTGACAACTTTTCCGTTGAGATCGATGATCGCAATGGAGCCGTTACCGTCCATTTCCCAGGGGTTTTCCTCGATGTTGGCTACGTAGAGTTGCTTACGCCCCGCGTCGTAAAGAACGGATTCACAGGTAGTCAGGACGGTGTCCGTTTCCCAGGCCAAGGAGAGGGAAGGTACCGTACTGCTTGTGGCCGCTTCGGGTTCTTCGGCAGTAGGTGTCTCTTCGGTGGTAGGTGCTTCTCCGGCGCAGGCAACAAAGAAGAATAGGCTGAGTAGGTAGATAAAGTGCTTCATGCTGGCAATACAAAAAGAGGGCGGTGCTGGTTCAAAGGGCTTCCTTGCTAAGCGCTCGGCGAGCTGGGGAGCACCTGCGCGCCGTCGCCCTAATAAAGGAACGATAAACTGGGCACTAGTGAAGCCCGCTACAGCCAATTGGGGAGCCATCCGGTAGACTAATCGGAGCAGGAATCTCTACATCTTTTGGGTTGGCGAGGAAAGCCCTGATCTGGCGGTCTAAATAGGCCTGATGGTTGCGAAAAGCATTGCGGGTATCGCGCGCTCCGGAGTAGAGATCTTCATCCATTTGGATCAACTTGGTATACGCTAATGCTCGGACCCTTTCGCTAATGTTTTCGTCCGCCGCCAGCTTGATTAGATGGGCTACCAGGCGTTTTTCCACCATGGCGCAAAGTTCCAGCGCATAGGGCTTACTGCGATTTTCGACCACTCGTTGACTGATGGTGGTTTGTACCTCATTGAGGTATTCCTCCGGCGAGTAAAATTTAGTGCTAGGGTAAAGGCCTCCAGCATCGAGGAAGAGGGCATGCTGCTCCGCCAGGCGCGCCATGCGGTGTGGGTGCAACAAAAAGGTGAGGGTATTATCCGTTGCGGCCTGCGCCATGGCCAAAGGGTCGAAGCCTCCACCGTTATGGGTTTTAAACAACTCCCGGTTGCGGCCATAACTCATCGCGGGCGGTGGGATCAGCTGGGCAATTTTTGGGTTTACTGCTAAGGTTGCAACACTCAAGGTGCGCAGCAAGGCACCAACGGCATCGCGTTGCTTGTATCCCCCCACGGGAACCACTTTATCCGATTTTCCTTTTTCCCGCACGCCATAGGTGTAGGTGTATCCACCGATCATTTTTGCGACGGCTTCTACCTGGTAGCGGTGCATTAAGTAAACGGGCACAAAAACGGCTTCCAGTTCAGAAAGCGGTCGGCCCACTGGAATGTTTTGCTCGCTGAACTTGGCCATGGCGTGGCGGCGTAGTGCCAGCAGGCGGTCCATTTCTTTTATGGGACTTTCGCCATTGTCCCAGAGGTGGGCCACGGGGTTTGAGCTGCCCTGCGGCCGTGCATCGCTATCGCTGATGTACGCAAGACCTTTCTCCTGATTTTCCGCCAGGATAGCCTGCAAGCCTGCTGCCACATCGGTACCGTCGGGAAAATCCTGATAACCGTATTTAATGGTCTGCTTATCCCATTCTCCGATCCCGACATCGTAGGCGTCGTCAAAGGAAATTTCACCATTCTCTAGGGTGATGTAGGGGTGAGGATAATCCATCACCGAAGCGCGGCTGTTCGTCGAGGCGGCGAAATTGTGGGCCAGGCCGAGGGTGTGGCCCACCTCGTGGGCGCTCAGTTGGCGCAAGCGGGCCAGGGCCATGGCTTCCAGGCGGGGGTCGGGAGTTTCCCCGTCCTTGCCGTAGGCGGCGACTAGGCCTTGGGCCAGGAGGAAATCCTGCCGTACCCGTAGGCTGCCCAGCAGCACGTGCCCTTTGATGATTTCGCCGGTACGAGGATCCGAAACAGAACTGCCGTAGCTCCAACCTCGAGTGCTACGGTGTACCCAATTGATGACGTTGTAGCGCACGTCCAGCGGGTCGGCTCCTTCGGGGAGTACTTTCACCTGAAAAGCGTTTTTGTAGCCGGCCGCTTCGTAGGCTTGGTTCCACCAGCGGGCTCCATCGATTAGAGCAGATTTAATGGGTTCTGGCGCGCCGCGGTCGAGGTAGTAAACGATTGGCTCTACGGGCTCACTCATTGCTGCCGCAGGATCTTTTTTCTCCAAGCGGTGGCGGCGGATAAAGCGCTTCTGCAGGGGCTGATCGATGGGCGTAGCGTAGTCAGCGTACATCATGGGAAAATAGCCGCTGCGAGGATCGAAGACGCGGGGTTCGTACCCATCATCGGGTAACTCCACGAAGCTGTGGTGCATCCGCAGGCTAAAACTATTACTGGTAGGTGTGACGGAGCGAACTTGGCTTCCAGTAGCTTGGCCGGTGAAGGTCAGGGTGGCTTCAAACTCACTGTTTTTGGGAAAGTTTTTGGTCTTTTCTAGGTAAACGGCGCTGCGCGTGGCGTCAAGTTTATAGGCGCCTTGCTTACCTCTTTTTAGGCGGGCAATTACGCCGTGCGCGTCCGTCATGAGCAGTGGCGTAAAGTCGATGAGTACGGCAGCATCTGATGCTGCGGCTACCTTAAAACCAAAAATAATCGACTTCGCGAAGGCGTCGCGGACGCTGTTTACCTCATCGATGTTGTCACTTACGGCGCGGTAATCGTGGTTGCGTTGGGTCAGGAGGACTTTAGGACCAATGCGCTCAAAGTACACGACTCGGCTACTACCAAGTTGATTACGATCAAGGCCAATATCATTGCTCCCTAAGCCTGCGGCTAGGCTGTTGACGTAGAGAAAAT
>JBCDGT010000262.1:0-5585 GCA_038750915.1 Bacteroidota bacterium | reverse complement strand
CCTGCAAAATCTAGCCAACGACGGTTACATCACCAACAGCGTTTTTCAGGCACAAGACGTAATCCAGAATTTCAGCCGCCGCTGGGACGGAAGCGCTACCATTGAGCCCTTCCGGGACTTCCGCCTTGAGCTCACTATCGACCGAACGTTTACCGAAAACTACAGTGAGACCTTCAAGGTGCTCGAAAAAGGGCCAGATGCCGGCTTCACTCACAGTGTCCCCGTCCGTGATGGTGCGCTGACGTTTACCAATGGTGGCATGAAGAGCCTTTTCCGCCAGGATACCACGGACTTAAATACGCTCTTTGAGACCTTCGAAGCCAACCGCCTAGTCATTAGCCAGCGCTTAGGGGATGGTACGCTCCATGACGATCCCATTCTAGCTAACCAAGGGTATTCCTTTGGCTACGGGCCGAATCAACAGGATGTGCTTTTACCGGCCTTCTTAGCCGCATATCGGGAAGAAGACCCAAATTCCGTTACGCTCAACCCTTTCGATTTGAAGGCCAGTCCGACCTGGCGACTAACCTATAATGGCTTGGACAAAATCGGCAAGCTCGGTGAAGTTTTCCGGCGGGTAAACATCAGCCACGGTTTCCAGTCTACCTTCCAGATTTCCAGCTATGGCACCAGCCTGGATTACCTGGATGCCCTAGAGCAGTCGACCACTCCCCAGTTCGTCGGTTATGACACGGTGACCCTCAATTACTTTCCGAGAATTGAGATTCCAAACCTGACGGAATCGAAGTCCTTTGCGCCATTATTCTCCATTGAAGCAGAATTGCAGAATGGCCTGTCCTTCAACTTCGCCTACCAAAGCCAGGACAATCGCAGTATCAACATCGTCAGTAAACTGCTAAGTGAGCAGGTAAACAAAGAGATTGTCGGTGGCTTCGGAGTCGTACTGCAGGAGATAGAAATAGGCTTCCTCCAGGGTCGTAAGAAAAAGCGGCGTAGTAACCGCGAGCAGGAAGAGGCCACCCCAGGCCGGCAGAATAACCGCAACCGGGGCAATAGTCGCTCGGGCGGTCGTCTTAACGTCAGTGATATGGACATCCAGTTCAACATCAGTTTACGGGACGGAAAAACCTACGCCAGCCGCCTTAATCCACGGATCAGAGAAATCGTTGAAGGTAGCCGAGTCTTTACTTTCGCTCCGTCCGTAGAGTACCAGGTAAACGACCTGCTCAGCCTTCGGGCCTTCTTTGATTATCGCAAAACAACGCCCTTCAATCCGCTCGGCTTTCCCCAAACGGCCGCTAGTGGCGGCGTAGTAGTGCGCTTCCAGCTGAATTAATTTTTGGCGCGTCCGCAGGTGCTAGATTTCGTACGAAACAGCTAGCACCTAGTGAGTCCTAATACCCAAGCCCTGCACCTGCGGCCGCGCCTGCTTCTGTTCTTATGACACTAGCCAAATAAACCAAGCGCAGATATTGAAGTTACTAGCTGGGAGAATATCTACCTTTGCGACTCGCTAAAATTCCGCCATGAGCCAAGCCAGCTTTTATCCCCTAACCGTCACCTCCCTTACGCCCGAAACGGACCAGGCCGTTACCGTCGCTTTCAAGGTGGAAGACTCCCAGGCGGATACCTTCCAGTACCAGGCCGGCCAGTACCTTACGTTGAAGTTCGTCATCAACGGTAAAGAGGAGCGACGGGCCTACAGCATGTGTTCGGCTCCCCAAGATGAGGAGATTGCCGTTACGGTAAAACGCGTTAAGGGGGGCATCGTTAGTAATCACATTGCAGATCTGATCAAGGTAGGGGACACCATCGAGGTAATGCCACCACAAGGACGATTTCTTGTAGCGCCACAGCATACCGCGCGCAAGGACTATTATCTTTTCGGTGCCGGTAGCGGCATCACCCCGCTCATGTCCATCCTTCGCACCATTCTGGAGGAGGAACCAAAATCTTCAGTTTATTTACTCTACGGAAATCGCGATGAGGACAACATCATTTTCGAAACTCAGCTGGCGGAACTTAAAAGTAGGTATGAGGGACAACTGGTTGTAGAGCATACCCTATCCCGGCCCAAGAAGTACAAGCAGGGTGGTCTACGGGGCTTACTGACGGGCGGCAAGACTAAGTGGACAGGAAAAAAGGGGCGGGTCGATATTTCCGCAGTCCAGGTATTCCTGGCAGCATATCCCGGAAAGGTCGCCGAAAAACAGTATTTCATCTGTGGCCCAGGCCAGATGATCGACAACGTAGAACAGGCTCTACTTGGCCTCGGGATGAGCAAGGAGGATATTCACTCAGAGCGCTTTGTTTCGGCGAACGACGTTAAAAGGAAAAGTAGCGACGGTGGGGCAGTAGATGCCGCCAAGGTGGTGGCAAAGCTCAGTGGCAAAACCATCGAAGTAACATTAAAGCCAGGGCAAACGATTCTGGATGGCTTACTGGAAAACGGAGCCTCTCCCCCCTACAGCTGTCTGGCGGGCGCCTGCAGCACCTGCATGGCTAAGGTTGCCAAGGGAGGCGTTAAAATGGAAGTCTGCTTCGCTATCGATGATGATGAAATCGCACAGGGGTATATTTTGGCCTGTCAGTCTCGCCCCACCACACCGGAAGTACACGTGGATTTCGACGTATAGCTCCCCGATTTAGAGGACTTCTGCGGAAGCAAGAGCATAAAGGTTTAAGAACATCTTAAGGGCTAAATAGACAACCACGGCGCCAGCTCACACGTTTTTATTTGAGAATCTGTTGACGGAATCGTACTTTATCCGTCTAATGGGTACATCAAGCCTGAAGTCATGCCACGTTTACATCCCTTGTTCACCGTTCTTCTCCTACTAGTTTGCTGCTTTTTTGGCGGCTCGACTATGGGCCAAGAAGCACTGGGAGACAAACACTCGCGGGAAAGAGACCCTGTATTGAGCGCTGATGGACTCGAATTGTTCTTTACCAGAGTAGCACATAAACAAAACCTGGGTAGTAATAATGCCGCCGATATCTGGATCAAGCCTCGCTACGCCGACGGTAGCTGGGGGCGGCCGCTCAATCCAGGTTCTCCGATTAATTCTTTTGCACATGATCGGGCCTTGGCTATTAGCCCTGATGGGACCCGGCTGGCGGTCCTCCGTTTAGGAGTAGAAGACTACGTCGAGCTACTGGAACTCAGTGGCCGCAACTGGCGCATCCTCTCCTCCTGGCGCCTACCCGCCGACGCGGTCACTTTTGAAGACCTCACCTTCGATCCCAACGCCCAATCCATGATCTACAGTGCTACGGGCCCCGATGGTAGCAGAGATCTCTTCCAGCGTACAGCACTGCCTGCAGGGCAGTGGTCCTCCGCCGTAGCGCTGGAGCAGTTGAATGGATTTAACGATGAGACCACTCCTGTATTAGCTGCCGATGGCCGTACACTCTATTTTCGTCGAGGAAATAGTCAGTGGTTTCGCCGCTTGCATCCCAATGAGCCAGCGGAAGCCGTAAATATTCCCGACCGCGTTCAGCAATTCGCCCTTACGCCGGATGCCGTGGGTCGTCATCTTCCGGCAATCGTTATGTTCGATGACCTGGGCCAAGAAGAACGACTGTTTACTCAGATTCTTCCAAACGCTAGCCTTCCGCCCATAAGCCACCTGACCAGGGGCTATCTACCAAGCCCTCCACCTCCGGGAGAGCAACTCGCTAGGGTTAAGGTTCAAGGAGGGGCTTCTCTATGGGTACGCCCCGATGTAATGCAGCGCTTTGCGGTGTTCCTCCGAGAAGGAGAAAGCCTAGCAATTGATGGTAACCTTCCTTCCGTGCCCGCTACTACCTTACCTACCGGGAGCCTAGCGGCCTTGGAGGGAGAAACCGCGCCAAATGAAGAACAAGAACGGTTGGTAGCGGGTATTGCTCAGCGCCAAAAAGAATTGGATCGCCTCGACGCTGAGCGAAGGAAGTACGACCTGGCCCTACCCTCACAAGATGATGAACTAGATGCCCTCCGCGACCAGTACTACCGAGCTTCTCAACCTACTGGTGACACCATTCCCCCTCGGACAACCGCCAAAGGGACCGAAGCTTCCCGAGCCCGCTACGCTGAGGAATTGGCCGAACTAGAGCGGATGAAAGCCAAATTTCGCCGTCAGCAGGATGAAAAACTGCGACAGAAGAGCAACGGTAATCACCGTTGGTCTGAAACAACTACCCCTCCTAGCCCTACTACGGCTACCCAAGCTCCTAGCATCGGCACAGCCTACACGCCCGTATCCCGCCAAGACCAAGAAGCCGCTCGCCAGCGGGCTTACCAGGATAGTATTCGCCTCAATGCCACGGTACGCTCGGGCCTTTACGGGAATAACGCTCCCAAGGTATACGAACGTGAGGCGTGGGAGAATGAACTCCAGCGCGACCTTCCTCGTACTACTCCCCTCAGTCAGGAGGAAGTCAACCGTTTGGATGCCGATTACCAAAGAAAATTGGATGAGCTAGCGGCCCTTAAGGCTGAATTAAATCGGCTTAATGGCACCCAGGAGCCACCAGCCCCTACCACTTATCGGCAGCCTTACCCTGCTAACTCAAATACAAGGGTTCCCTCTTCTACTGAGCGTAGCTGGACCGCGAAAGGAAACCCCAACAACTCTTATCCTCCAGCCCGCGTGGAGGAACAACGCACCCAGTATCCACCAACGGAATACCGGCAGCCAGCCCCAGCAACTTACCAAACGTCCGTTAGGAATACTACCGCCCGCCAGCCTGAACCAGCAACTTATGGCTACCCCGCAACACCAAGCCATACCCCAGCTTCTACAGCTGGAATTCCCGCAGGAATTTCTTTCATCCCTAACACTGCCTATCCCGATGGTGCTGGTTATGGTGGTCTTGACCAGCTGGTACGTCAGATACAATCCGCTACCAGCGTAGTAGAAATCAGAGTACATACTACCGTGCAATTGGATCGCAGAGCAGCTCAGCTACTAAGCGAAGAGCGGGCCATTACCATTAGAGATTATCTGCTAGAGCAGGGTATCTCCGCTAAACACTTCAGAGTATTTGGCTATGGCAACAACCTCACTGGTCAGGGAGGAGAACGCGTAGAAGTACTGCGTTAAACCATCACGGAGTAAGAGTTACTGAAAAAATCTACTCTAAGAAACCTTTTTCGCGCTAAACCCTCTTTAGCGTACTGAGGCTCATTTAGTGGCTGCCTAAGGCGGTGAAAAGAATCAATGAAGAAAAAGTAAAATGCCTCGTAATGCAAGGAGTTACAATTCAACAATCTTCCCCGAATCCGCAATTTGGAAACGGCGCGCAGTGCTAGAAGCTGCGGTATAATCGTAATCGCCACCACCCCCTTGGCCACTCACTTGATAAATTAGTAGTGCTTCCGTCAGTACGGCATGAGTCTGGGTAACCTCTTCCCCGTCATAACTGGTCCCCGCAATGACCTTACGGTCAATTACCTCCTGGGTCTTCAGGTCAAAGGTGACTAGGGTGTAGTGATACTGTGCTAGGTCGGCTCGCCAGTAGACAACTCCGGCGTAGTTATCCGCTTCGGGAAGACGTAAACAGGCAACAAACTCGGTCAGCTCACTAGCTTGTCCCGGTTCGATGGGTAAAATGAATTGCTCGATCACCCTAGGAGAAAT
>JBCDGT010000261.1:0-5594 GCA_038750915.1 Bacteroidota bacterium | reverse complement strand
GCGCACTTCGTCGCCTTCTTCAAATTCTCCAGCGGTATTCTCGAGTACTATTTCTCCATCGGATACGGCGGTAAAATCATCGCCCACATTCGTGGTAGTAGCCGTAACGTCATTGGCTGGTGTAGTAGCACCGGCCTCGATCAGTAAAGAAGCATCCGCATCCAGTCCGGAGTAGGGAATTCGAATGCGGAATAGGTCCGTGCCGGAACTGGTCGACTCCGTAATACATTCCACTACCGCAGGGCCGAAGGCGGTGATGCCACAGGGGCCAGCCATCGGCATACCCGATACGCGAAAATTATCGACTGCAGCCCAATCTCCCCCGCCGTCTTGAAATGCGTAAAAAATCAAACTCACGCTGCTAGCAACGTCGGGTAGAAGAATCGAAAACGGCACGTAGCCGTTAGCCGGAGTGGAAACATCACTCCCCATACCTAAAGCTTCGACCAGATCAATCCGCCCCAGCGAAGTACCATCGACGAAGAGTTCATAGCCAAGCTCATCACCGCTCGACTCATCAAAGGCAAAAATATTGTAATCAAAGGTTACGGAAACGGAGGTGAGCGTAGAAATGTCTACCGTCGCGAAAGCCAGTTCGTGAGCAATTTGATTGCCTTCTACTCCCGGCGTAGGATCGTCACTTCCGGAACCAGCATTAAAGATATCACGAATCCCGAAAAAGCGATTACCGTCCGTGGCTGCAGTGATTCGAACGCCACCACTGGAACTCGAGCCGATACTCGTCCGATCCGTCCAGACGTCGGAACCGCTTGCTTCACTGTATTCATTGGGTGTTGATACGTAAGCCCACGTATCGCTTGAGTTGCCTTCGAAGCTTTGTTGGGCAACCGTTGTTTGGGCGCACACGCAGGTGCCTACTCCACTCAAAAGAGCGAAGAAGAGAAGAAAAGGGTGAAATTTCATCATGTGTGTATGTCTTAGTACTAGTCTGATAAATCTAAAGGAACCAACGAATTCTTTACTGCTCGGCCCCCTTAAAGATACTGGCGTAATTGTAAACACAACTTTATCATTTTCCTTCCTTCTGCCTATCTTCGCCCTCCGATATGATTTTTCAGATCCGCGATAACGAGCGCAAGATTTTTGAGGTTATCAGTAAAGCCGCCAGTGAGCTTGGCTTTCCTACTTATATTGTAGGTGGCTACGTGCGTGATCGTTTGCTGGCCCGCCCCAGTAAGGATCTTGATATTGTTTGTGTCGGTAGTGGAATTGAACTGGCGAGGCGCGTGGGTAATAGCCTCCATCCACGCAGCAGGGTTACAGTCTACAAACGCTTCGGCACCGCCGCCCTAAAGCACCGCGACCTGGAGATAGAATTCGTTGGTGCGCGCAAGGAAAGCTACCGCTCCGATAGTCGTAAGCCCACCGTGGAATCTGGCTCTTTAGCCGATGATCAAAACCGGCGTGATTTCACCATCAACGCCCTTGCTATCAGCCTCAACGAGACCGATTACGGCACCATTATCGACCCCTTCAATGGCCTAGAAGACCTAGAGGCTAAGCGCATCATCACCCCACTCGAGCCAGGCAAAACCTTTAGTGATGACCCTTTGCGGATGATGCGGGCCGTCCGTTTCGCCAGCCAATTGGGCTTCAGCGTCGAGCGGAAGACCTTATTATCTATTCGAGATAATAGCCAAAGGCTTAAAATTATTAGTTGGGAGCGTATTGCTACCGAGTTGCACAAAATCCTGCTGAGCCACAAGCCCAGCGTTGGCCTAAAATTGATGAGTGATACGAGCCTACTCGATTACGTGCTTCCTGAACTCGCCGCCCTGAAGGGTGTAGAAAGTCGTAATGGCCGCAAGCATAAAGATAATTTTCTCCATACCATCAAGGTAGTAGATAATCTTGCGGAACGCTCTAATGACCTCTGGCTCCGCTGGGCGGCGCTACTTCACGACATTGGTAAGGCCCGCACCAAACGTTGGGAAGCTACTGCGGGCTGGACCTTCCACGCCCATGATGCCGTAGGCGCCAATATGGTTCCTAGGCTTTTCCGCCGCTTACGGCTACCAAACGACAAGCTTAAGTACGTACAGAAGCTTGTTGCCCTCCACCAACGCCCGATCTCCCTGACCCAAGAAGAAATCTCTGATTCGGCCGTCCGCCGTATCCTCTTCGAAGCCGCCGATGATATCGACGACTTAATGACTCTCTGCGAGAGTGACATTACCTCCAAGAACCCCCAAAAGGTTAAACGATACCTAGCCAATTACGAATTGCTGCGCAAACGCATGGCCGAAATCGAGGCCAAAGATCATTTGCGTAATTGGCAACCGCCCATCACCGGAGAGCTGATCATGGAAACCTTCGGCATCTCGCCCAGCCGGCAAGTAGGTTTAATCAAAGATGCGGTGCGGGAAGCTATTCTGGATGGTGAAATTCCTAACGAACTCGAGCCCGCTCGTAACAAAATGATCGAAGCAGCTAAGGAGCTGGGCTTGGCGCCAGTGTAGTGGTGACAATCGCTGTAACCATAAGTTCGCGGCCTTTTCGAAAACCGAGCATTAGTCCCTACCAAGCTGGACGCAAGCCTTAGAGATGCCACAATAAACATCAACAAGCCGCTTTCCGCTACCGGCTATTCATTACATTTGCGGTATTATTGTATTTTCTACACTAACTCCCCCGCCAAGATGAAAATAACGGATCACCAAAATACGAAGATTGTTGCTACCGTAGGCCCCGCCTGTAGTTCGTATGAAGGCCTTAAAAGCCTAGTTAAAGCGGGAGTGGACGTCTTCCGTCTTAACTTCAGTCATGGAACGCATGAAGTTCACGGTGAGGTTATTGCTAATATCGTCAAGCTAAACAAGGAGTTGGGTACCCACGTCAGTATCCTGGCGGACCTGCAAGGGCCTAAGCTTCGGGTGGGCTTAATGGACGGAGATGGTTTGCCCGTGGAAGAAGGCCAAATAGTTACTTTCACCAACACTAAATGTGTCGGTAATGCCGAACGGGTATATATGAGTTACCCTCAGTTTGCCCAAGATGTTACCGTGGGCGAACGGGTATTGGTAGATGATGGCACCCTAGTTTTCGAAGTGGTGGAGACGAACGGTACCGATACCGTTAAACTAAGAACACTCTTTGGAGGTGTTTTAAAATCAAACAAAGGTGTTAACCTACCCAATACGAAGATCAGCCTTCCCAGCATGACGGAGAAGGACCGCGAAGACTTAGAATACATCCTCACCCAGCCAGTGAATTGGATTGCGCTAAGTTTCGTCCGCCACCACAATGATTGCAAACAACTAAAGGCGTTAATCGAAGCCGCTGGCCACCCTGCTAAGATCATCTCCAAGATCGAAAAGCCGGAGGCCATTGAGAATATCGACAAAATCATCAAGCACTCCAATGCCATTATGGTAGCGCGCGGTGATCTTGGAGTAGAAATGCCCATGCGGCAATTGCCCGTGCTGCAGAAAATGATCATCAAGAAGTGCATCCAACGAGCCCGCCCCGTTATCGTCGCTACTCAGATGATGGACAGCATGATCAGGAACCCCTCCCCTACCCGAGCCGAGATCAGTGACGTTGCCAATGCCGTACTGGACGGCACGGACGCCGTCATGCTATCCGGAGAAACCAGTGTCGGTCGTCACCCCACCCTAGTAGTACAAGCAATGAATGAAATCATTCACGAAGCGGAAAAAACTTACGAGATTGGAATGAAGCGCCCAAAGTCCAACGAAAAGAGTGGCACCTTCGTCAGTGACGTCATCTGTTCAGCCGCCGCCTGGATTGCCCCAAAGGTAGGCGCGCGCGGCATTGTCGGCATGACTCGTTCTGGCTATACAGCTTTCAAGCTTTCTAGCTTCCGGCCTAAGGCAAAGATCTATATCTTCAGTGATCTCCAGTATATGCTCAATACACTTAACCTGTGTTGGGGGGTGCGCTGTTACCATTACGATAATTTTACCAGTACGGATCAAACAGTAGAAGACGTAACCGCCATCCTTAAGGATAAAGGCCACGTAAAGCCAGGAGACATGATCGTTAACACTGGTTCCATGCCCCTAGAAAAACAGCGGCGGACGAACATGACCAAAATTACTATTGTGGAGTAAGCGTCCGATTTGCTTACCTTCACCTTCATGAAACTCCGCTATAGTTATCACTCTGAGCACCACGCTGACACCCAAGATCGGTGGATGCACTTTCTGCTCTTTGCGGGGGCCTTACTGTTGCTATTCGCCGCTGGGCAACAGTTCTTCCTTTTCTTCACCGATTGGCACGCCGCCGACCACGAACACAGCTGGTGGCCCCTAGGACTAGGAGCCCTTTATCTGTTCTTTGGCCTTGGTATCGCCTACCTCGGCTATCGCCTTGATTCCAACAGCCGGGGAAACGCTGATCGTTATATTCGGATAGATGAAGATTACCTTAGTTGGCATCTCCACCAGCAAGACCAAGTGGAACAGGTTGCCCTAGCTGAAGTTGCAGAGGTTGAACGAACCAACATTCGTGATCTAGTCATTAGCCTGAAGAGCGGCAGCAAAATTACCCTGCCCATTTATCTGGTGGGTAATGAGGCAAAGCAGAAAGAGTTGATCACGGTTTTACAGGATCAGTTATGATTCATGAAGCAACCATTCCACATTTTGGTAAAGATTGGAATCGCTTAGCGAAGGAGTTAGGGGACTTACGGTACGACGAATTAGCCGATTTTCTTCATGCCTTAAGCGATAAAATCAATCTTGATGGTGATCAGGATGCTGCTCGGCAACGGGTAAAGTTGGCCAGAGAACTCCACACTGCTGCACAGGGCTTAAAGGAGAGTAGTGCTGCCATTCAACGTGCCTGGATAATTTGCGAACCCTTCATGAATGGACAATAGGTGCCTTATCACCCTAGGGCTGTTGATACTCAGGGTTTAACTGGGTAGGGATAGGGGCTTTTGTATCGGCCCACCATTGCTTGAGGTCACGAAGTAATTCTGCTCTTACGTCCGTTGCTATGTCCGCAAGGTTGTTTCTTTCACCGATGTCTTTAGATAAATTGTAGAGTTCTATCCCACCATCTTCAAAGTAATAGTGCAGTTTCCAATCTCCGCTTCTGACAACTGCCCCCGGACGTGTTCTAAATATGGAGTCTCGATTTTCATTTTTAGTTTCGTAAGCCTCCAAATAAATAGGAAAGTGCCAGTAAAGTGAACGTTCCAACGCTTCAGTTCTACCTTCCAGAATTGACGACAAATCATCCCCATCCAACTGTAGAGAAGAATCATTTATCCCAGTATAGTGGAGAATGGTCGGAAAAATATCTAGACTAGTGATCGGGACATCGCTTTCAGTATTTAAAGCAATTTTATCTTTCATTACAAAAAAGAAAGGCTCCCGAATACCCCCTTCGTAGTAACTTCCCTTACCCGACCTTAAGGGTCTTTGTTTAGTTATACCGTAGTGCCCTCCGTTATCCGAAGTAAAAATTATCAAGGTGTTATCAAAGGCACCTTTTTCGTTTAAAGAAGCCACCAACAAACCTATATTTCTATCCAGGTTCTCGATCATAGTAGCATACTCAGGGTTGTCTTGCCCCATCCAACCTGCCTTTTGCTGATATTTTGG